>JAGSHH010000003.1 GCA_023954655.1 Colwelliaceae bacterium | reverse complement strand
TTTAAAGCTGCACATATCCGGTATCTACAAAAAAGTGAACTACCTCTATTTCTACTTCACTTCGAAAAAGTTTTTGGAAATTAACAGAATATATACTTAATAATGAGAATGCGTATTTTTCTGAGATATTTGCTGTATATTGAAAACGAGGAATGCCCACAGAAAGTAATGAGCTTAAATCAGTCCAACAAGTGAGTAGAAAATCTTGGCTAATATTGCCCTAAATATACTCATGAGTTTGCAATGTTCATAATTGGCTAGTTGCTACCCTTAAAACCTTAACAACCAAAGTCCGTTGCTCGCTCTTAGCTGTCTGTCAGATTAAATATACTGTTTATTTAGATAAATTATCATTCAGCCATAATGCGACATCATGAGAAAGATATCTCTTTCGATTAAGCAAACTATTGCCTTGACGGTTCCCTTTAAATAACTGAAATGTTGAGCGGTCATCGCCATTCCAATCAAATAATTCTTTGGATGTTTGATAAGTCTCGGCATCATGAGTAGAACTTAAGAAATAAGCAGGGATGTCTATTAAGTTTTTATAATGGTCTTTTTCCATATAATTGAGAATAGGTGTGATCATCACAAAACTTTTTATGCGCATTTTTTGTGCTAAAAATATTGCTTGTGATGATGAGCATCCCGCTGATACTACAGCAACATCTCTTTTGTTATCTATTCTTGAACGTAAATAATTATAAGCCGCAAGAACATCACTTTTCCAAAAAGACGTGATACGCATAAATTCACTTTGATAAGTGGAAATATCCTTTGAATTACTCTTTATAATACGATGAGAAAATTCATCAGAAATACTCTCTCCATAACCTCTAAGGTCAAGTGATAATGCATGTATTCCATAGTTTGATAATAACTCAGTTAACTTGTCATAACTGCTACTATCATGTGAACAATCATGTAAAAGTAAAACGCCAGAATGATCGGCCTTTCCTGCAAAATATTTACCCGTGAGCATAAATTTATCTTGAGTCATAAATTTTACTTGATGAACTTCCTCTGGAGTTGGTTCCTCAATTTCAGGTACATCTTCTTGAGCTAGGGCAAATGTACAAATGCCTCCAATAAACAATAAAGAGATTTTTTTCAAAGCATTAATCAATATTTTGTATATAGTGACACTCAAAGTTACTTCCCTATTAGTTTCAAGTTGCAGCAAAACCAGAATAACGCAAATTCATGTGCTCGGCTAGCATTGCTAAAATTTACAAAACTCTTTATCGACCATTTTCATTATTTTTTAATTAAGCTCTAAATTTCCTTTAATTTCACTAGTGGCATTTATAGATTGATAAAGAATCGAGTATACTGATTATAACTTTACTCATAGAATTTTTGCTTTGCGTTATTCATTTACTTTATTAATCTATCGAATTTTCTTAATCGTACTTTTCCCTGTGATTATTCTACTATTAATTTTACGTTCTCATAATCACCCCGCCTACAGAGTTCGTTTATTAGAACGTTTAGGTTTGGTATCCAAATCATTTAAACAAAACGGTATTATTGTACACGCATCGAGTGTTGGTGAGGTTATCGCTTTAAAACCATTTATAGAACAATTGCTAAATAGTCACCCAGATGTTCCTATCACACTAACAACCTTTACCCCAACTGGCTCTGCACAAGTAAAGAAGATGTTTAATGAAAGAGTGCAACATTGTTATTTACCTTTAGACATATTTCCTTGTACTTGGATATTTTTAAACAAATTACAGCCACAAATAATGGTATTAATGGAAACAGAGTTATGGCCAAACTTGATAACCCAATGCCATCAACAACAGATAAAACTACAATTAATAAACGGTCGCTTATCAGATAACTCAATGAAAAGTTATCGAAAACTTGACTGGCTTATACGACCTTGCATACAGAGTTTTGATAAAATTTTGACACAGAGTGATGATAATCAAAGAAATTTTTTAGCTTTAGGTGCTAAAAAAGAAATCTGTCATGTCTCAGGAAATTTAAAATTCGACTTAGAAATTAACCCTGAAACTGAATTAAAACAGCAAGTACTAAAAGAATTTATAAAGAGTGAAAGACAAGTTTGGCTTGTCGCAAGTACTCATCCCGGTGATGAAGAACTTATTTTAACGAGCTTCAAATCCTTAAAAGAACAACACAAAAATTTATTATTAATATTAGTGCCAAGACACCCAGAACGATTTGATAGTATTTTTCAATTATGCCAAGCACAAGGTTTTAATACGATAAGACGTAGTAAAAAAGAAGTGATTAAAGAAGGTAATGACATTTGGTTGATTGATACCTTAGGTGAACTTTTACCTGCTTTTTCATTAGCAGATATTGTAACTATGGGTGGTAGCTTTTCTACAATAGGTGGTCATAATCCATTGGAACCAGCATTGTTTAAAAAAGCCATAGTAGTTGGTCACGACATGACTAATTTTAGAAAAGTTATGGAACAACTCTCTAGCAAAAGTGGCATTGAACAGATAAATACAAACAATTCATCAAGTGTTAACGAGCAAACTGTGGCACTCACTAAAAGCGTTAATCGACTATTAATGAACAAAGAAGCAAGCATGACTCTAGGAGAAAATGCTTATAAAGTTGTTCAAGAAAACCAAGGTGCAACAGCTAAGTCCGTTAAAGTCTTAAATGAGCTTTTACAAAAATGTTAAACCTATATGTCTGATGACTCTATATTTATAGAAAAGTACAATAATAACTGGCCAAAGATGTTTTCAGATGAAAAAGCATCCCTAGCGCTTGTATTAAAAAATGATTTCAAAGGTACAATTGAACATGTTGGTAGTACGGCAGTAAAAGGTTTAGCGGCCAAACCAATCATTGATATTATGATTGGTGTTGAATCTCTTGAATCTTCCAAGTATTTGATTGATAAATTAACTCAATCTGGCTATTGCTATTACCCCTATAAATCTGATGTTATGCACTGGTTTTGTAAGCCTTCACCTGAAATTAGAACACACCATTTACACCTTATTCCCTACCTAAGTCCATTATGGCATGAGCGTATAAAGTTTAGAGACGCATTAAGAGCAAACTCAGAGTTAGCAAACCAATACCAAACATTAAAATATCGGTTAGCTGCAAGATTTATTGATGACCGAGAGGGATATACTAAAAACAAATGGCCATTTATTAAAAATGTTATAAAAAAAAGCCTTATTAAATAAGGCTAATAGTCTATTAAAAAACCAAAGGGAACTTACAAATCTAAAAACGCTATTTGATATGGTGCAACACTGATCTCATTATTTTCATCTATTTCTATATCTTTAAATCCATGACCAAATAACGATTTTACATCTGAGGAATCTGGCTTGTAATAAGTATCATTGTTGGAAAAGTTAACAATTACCATTACTTGTTTCTGTTGATAAGTTCGAGTAAAAATAAGATGTTCATCATTACTCTCAATAAATTCAATATCGCCGTAGAGCAAACATGGTTGCGTTTTTCGCCAATGTAAAAAGGTACGATAGGCATTTAATACTGAACTCTCGATGGCCTCTTGAATACTCACTGCATTTTCATTATGCAAGTGATCAATAGGCAACCAAGGCATATTGTTTTCTGAAAAGCCTGAGTTAATTTGATTCTCATCCCATGGCATTGGAGTGCGACAACCATCTCGTCCTTTAAAAGTTGGCCAAAATGTAATCCCGTATGGGTCTTGTAAGTCTTCAAAAGCGATGTTTGCTTCTGTAAGCCCTAACTCTTCTCCTTGATAACTACAAACACTACCTCGTAATGAGGCTAACATGGCATTAAACATTTTACTTTGAACAGGAGAATTTTCCTTTCCCCCCCAACGTGTGGCAACTCGAGTTACATCATGATTACCAATAGCCCAACAAGGCCAACCGTCAGATAATTTATCTTCAAGTGCTTCTACTGTTGAGCGAATATATTTAGGATTACCATCAGGCGTTAATAGCTCAAAGCTATATGCCATATGTAAACGTTTATCACCTTGAGTGTATTCCGCCATAGTTTGTAACGAATCTTCAGATGAAATTTCACCGAGGGTTACAACGTTAGGATATTGATCCATTAACGCGCGGATCTCTTCCATAAAACTAATATTTTCAGGCTGTGTATTATTGTAATAATGGTATTGAAATGCGTATGGATTATCTTCACTAAACCCACGACCTTGGCGATCTTCAACCGCTTTTGCTGGGTTATCACGTAATAATTTATCGTGAAAGCAAAAGTTAATAGCATCTAATCGGAAACCATCAACACCATGATCTAGCCAAAATTTAACATTTTCAAGAACAGCTTTGCGCACTTCTTCATTGTGAAAATTTAAATCAGGTTGCGAGGTTAAAAAGTTATGTAAATAGTATTGTTGACGACGAGGCTCCCATTGCCATGCACCGCCACCAAAAATTGACAACCAATTATTAGGTGGTGTGCCATCTTCCTTAGCATCAGCCCAAACATACCAATCAGCCTTATCATTTGTTCTACTTTGACGGCTTTCTACAAACCAAGCGTGCTGATCAGAAGTATGGCTTAGTACTTGATCAATAATCACTTTTAAATCAAGTGTTTTAGCTTCAGCCATTAATTGATCAAAATCTTCCATTGTGCCAAACATCGGATCAATCTCACGATAATCACTAATATCATAGCCAAAATCTTTCATTGGAGATTTAAAAAATGGCGAAATCCAAATGGCATCAACCCCTAAGTTCTTAACATAGGGTAGCTTTTGTACAATACCTGATAAATCACCAATACCATCATGATTCGCATCCATGAAGCTACGAGGATAAATTTGATATATAACAGCGCCACGCCACCAAGGTTGATTTTCCATAACTGTCCACTTCTCGCTTAAATGATTATGAGAACAAGTAAATAACTACAATTTTCGTCGACAAAAAATATAACGTTATACTTTTTAATAATGACTTAAGCATAAATAGCCCTTATATTTTGTGCAATAACACTGCATACGTATGCATGTCGATTTAGACCTTTTTCCACTATGCATACGTATGTAATTTTTATACTTAAGCAGTTGATGTTTGTACTATTAGATTCATTGGTTACTTAAATTACGTTTTGTAGAGGTTTTATGAATAAGTTTGCTTCTTTTATCTATCTTTCATTATCTTCGTTATTACTCATTAGTTGTGATTCAGGGAATATTTCAAAAGATACAAACACTACTGAAATAAATCATTCAACCAAAGACATAGCTCATTATTCAAAACGAGACATTCGTGACGATGTTTTTTACTTTGTATTGCCGGACCGATTTAACAATGGTGATAAAGCAAATGACCTTGGTTCTAAAACAAAGAAGATTTCACAAGGCGGCTTTAACCCTGAAAACAAAATGGCCTTTCACGGTGGAGATTTAATCGGCTTAGCTAACAAACTCCCTTATATTGAAGAAATGGGAGTGACAGCAATTTGGTTAACACCCATTTTACGCAATCAAGCAGTACAAGGTGACATTACTGGCTATCATGGATATTGGGTTTTAGATTTTACCGAAATTGACCCTCATTTAGGCAGCAATGAAGATTTAAAAACATTTATTGAAGCTGCTCATCAACGAAATATAAAAGTCTTTTTTGACATCATCACCAACCATACGGCCGATGTAGTTAAATATAAAGAATGTCATGGTGAAGATGGTTCAGGTTGGTCTGAAAGTGGTGAAGCTTGCCCTTATATTTCATTAGCAGAAATCAAAAAGGGCAATGTTTATTCTACGATAATCCCCGAGGAGAATAAGCAATTAAAGACGCCTCAATGGCTAAACGATCCTAAACATTATCATAATCAAGGAGACTCTACTTTTGAAGGTGAGAACTCTCTAAATGGTGACTTTTTTGGCTTAGATGATTTATATACCGAATCACCCGAAGTTGTTTCTGGAATGATTGATATTTATAAAAATATCATCAGTGAATTCCGCCCAGATGGTTTTAGAATAGATACCGTTAAACATGTAAATATTGAGTTCTGGCAACAGTTTATTCCTGCTCTGGATTTACATGCCAAACAATTAGGTATCGATAACTTTTTCATGTTTGGAGAAGTTTATAGTGGAGATCCAAAAGAGTTAAGCTCATTCACAACAGAAGGTAAATTACCCTCAGTGCTTGATTTTGGCTTGCAATCAGCACTTTATCAAACACTTATAGAAGATAAAGGTACTAACAAATTAGCAGAGCTTTTCGCCCAAGATTCATTATATCAAAATGCCAACGTATTACTTAACTTTACCGGTAATCACGACATGGGACGTTTTGCTTACTTACTCAATAGCAAAGAAAAACAATATGATGAAAATGAGACAGCCGCTCGATTAAAGCTTGCCACTGCTATTACCTTTTTCGCCCGAGGAATTCCGGTAATTTATTATGGCGATGAACAAGGTTTTATCGGTGATGGAGGTAACCATGATTCAAGACAGGATATGATGCCTTCAAAAGTTACGAGTTATAATGATGACAACTTGTTGTTGAGTAATAATAGCACCGCAGAAAA
Organism: Colwelliaceae bacterium; assembly: GCA_023954655.1. Classification (GTDB taxonomy): domain Bacteria; phylum Pseudomonadota; class Gammaproteobacteria; order Enterobacterales; family Alteromonadaceae; genus Thalassotalea_H. Next base: position 42,379 of record JAGSHH010000003.1, on the reverse strand, counting down.
CAATTTTAATCTACAACATCCGCTCTTCAAAAATTTTGCATCTTTAGCACAGCTTTATCATCAACATCCAACGCTAAGGCATGGTCAACAAAAAACATTTTATTCCAGTGAGAGCCCAGGAATTTTTGAGATAGAAAGAACCTTAAAAAATGATAATTATCTCGTCTTTTTTAATACTTCTGAAAAAAATGAATTGCTAAAATTTCCATCAAACACTGAATATAAATTAATATTTAGTAGTGATGATGTATTGAATAAAAGCCTTATTATTAATAATAATGATTTGGCTTTATCCGGGTTAAATTTTGCAATCTATCGGCAAATAACTTCCGAATAAATTAATTTACTCAATTACATAATTACGATTGTATTCATCCTTTACACTTGTAATTATGTATTTTTAATATAATTTCTATCATTAAGAGCAGAAGTTTTGAATAAACCTATATCTTTTCGAACGCTCCAAAAAGCAGATTTAGCATCAGCCAAAATAATCATTGATGAAACAGAAATGTTTCCTTCAGAACTATTAGATGACATGGTCACGCCTTTTTTTTCTGAAGATGATTCTCAAGAAATTTGGTTTGTAGCTCATACAGATAAACCTATAGGAATCGCTTATTGCATGCCTGAAAAGATGACAGATGGCACATGGAATTTATTATTGATTGCAGTGCATCCAAATTTCCAAGGAAAAGGAGTTGGAAAACAATTTATAGCATTCATCGAACAACAAATAAAAAATATTAAAGGCCGAATATTACTTGTCGAAACCTCAAGTTTACCCGAATATGAACTAACAAGAAAATTCTATCCTCAATGTAACTACACTCAAGTAGCTTGCATTCCAGACTATTATGAAAAAGGAGACGATAAAATAACTTTTTGGAAGCAAATAAGACAATAAAATATTTTTATCAAAAACATTTAAAGTCCAACAATAAATCTCTATTTTTCATATCTATATGTTGAAAGTTACAACATCAGATCTATACTCCAATATTACATGATAATTATTTCTACATTATATGAACAAATTTTTAATATGGATATTGCTAACACCCCTTTGCTCGTATTCAATAGCATCAACAAACCCTAACTATTCTGAAGATGACATTTTTGAATTGTCTTTAGAAGAGCTTTCAAAAATAAAAATAAAAACGGGTAGTTTAATTGGCAGTTCAACAAGTAAATCTGCTTCAGCTATTACGATAATTAATAAACAAAGTATCGAGCTTTCTGGTGCAAAAAATTTATCTCATCTTCTTGAACAACATGTACCAGGCATGATGTTAATGACTCACTCAGAAGGCGAAAAGATTGGCTTACGTGGACAAATTGCAGCAGAAAATTACAAATTATTAATACTAGTTAACGGTAAAAATGTTACCAATATGGTTTATGAGGGGGCGATTACCGAAATAGACCAATGGGAACTTGGTGATATTGAACAAGTTGAAGTTATCAGTGGGCCTGGCTCTGTTACGTATGGTACTGGAGCCGTTGCCGGTGTCATCAATATTATTTCTAAAAGTGCTAAAAATAAGTTACCAAAATGGTCTTTGGGTCTTGCCAATAACAGCACCTATCAAAGCAAAGGTGTCAATTTACAATATTCAGAAAAGATTGATGATTGGGGAATATATGGGTTTATTTCCTACCGAGAAACCGATGGCCTTTCCTCTCCTGATTACTATAAAATGAATCCGAATGAGCCTACCGATATACGATTTGTTGGTAAAGGACAATCAGCTACAACCCCACCACAAGAATATCAAGCAGACAGTTTTGGGCGCGCCCAAATAAAAGCTCACCTCGATGTCAATTATGGTGAAAATTTCAATGTTTGGCTTCGATATACACAATCAGGACGTACACATGCATTTAATGATAAAAAATATAAAATTGATGAAGAGGGAAATCCTTCAGACCTCGCCAATTTCAGAAATATTCAAACTCGCAGTTTAATAGCGTCTTCAGATTATCGTTTTACTTTAACGGATGATTCATCAATTTTGACATCTTTGACATTAGACTCTCAAGAATATATTCGCTACAGACCTGAAAACCAACAACTCCCCGAAGATGATATTAGCAATATCAGACAGTATGCGTTTTCACAAGATAGAGCGACACTTTCTGCTTTATATGACTATAAATTTAATGATACCTTCAACTTAATTACTGGTTATGAGTACAGCAATATTTTTATCGGCGCTCCTTGGGGTAAAGATAGCGATCATTTATGGATAAAAGAAGGTGTCGATATTATTAGTAGTATTGATACGAGTGCTTATTTACAAGATCTTTCACTCGATGGCAGGCCAAATACTGAAAATGCAGTAGAAGTCGGCAAAGGCATTCGTATTGTTACACATAGTCATTTATTAGAATCTAAATATACATTTTCACCTCAACAAGAACTCATTTATGCACATCGCTATGATTATTCTGATGCTGCAGATGGAATGTTTTCTCCTCGATTCTCGTTGATTTCAACACTCGATGAAAACTCTACCTTAGTTAGTAGTATTCAAAGAGGGCAACGCATGATGCCACTCCGTGCACAGTACCTAAATGATTTAGCTGGTAACAACTCAAAACACGAAACACTAGACAGTGTCGAGTTGTCATATTCAAACACTAGCTTAGAGAATACCTCTCTAAATGTGCGCGGATATTATAACAACAGCAATGCCGTTGGTTTCACTGGTGAGTACCTTGAGTTTCTTTCTAAAACTGAATTGCTTGGTATAGAATTTACGGCAAGTTACAAACATAAAAACCTCGAGCTAACTTTTAATCACGCGTTTATGAATCCACTCAATATCAAAATGAACGATGATTTGAAAACAGGAAAAAATAGAAATAATATTTCTTTTGCTGATTACTATTATAATACTCGACGTGATATTCCTCTTTTATTAGAAAGCTATGGTGACGGGCTCAATAATTGGTCAAAGAACATCAGTAAATTTTTATATACCCAAACATTTATGGATCAAAAACTAAAAGCACATATAAGTGCTCAAGTTTTTTGGGATTACGAAGGTTCTTATGATGAAATGAGAATGTACCAAAGCGCTTATAATAATTTTGATCGTAATACTCTTTCAACTGACGAAAAAATAGCCTTTGAAGAACAATATCAAATTTTTCTCAATGAGCGTCAATTACTTGAGAAAGAGGATGCATATGAGATCGATTATAATGTAAACGCTTCTTTAACTTATTTTTGGACAGGAAATGATTCTACTGAAGTGCAGGTCAAGCTATACGTTGAAAACCTACTTAACTCCAGTAATCGATATTATGTCAGTACAGGCTCAAATGGAAGCCTCCCTAGTCGTTTGCAGTATTTAGATAAGCCAGTAATGTTCGGTTTAGCTTTGCAAGTAAACTTCAAATAAACACCTAAAGAATTTTATTTAAATAAAACCCTTTAGTAAGTTTGTTAATATATTTGAATATAAAATATCTATTATAGTTTATTTAAAAACTCATCATGGCTGGTCATTTTATCTACTGAACGCTGCATAATGGTTTTCAAGTTATCCATTAATTCAGTGATCTGCTCTGTAGATAATGAATCTACTAATGGATGATGATCTTTAGGGATAAGTCCTTGTCCAATCATCACTTGTTGCCATGCAACCTCTGTAAACAACTCATCTTGTTCCCTAAAAATCTTACCTGTTTGCTCAAACAACGCCATTTTTTGAGTTAACGTTTCCGGTACATCCATGCGCTGACAAGCACGCCAAAAGTCAGTGTCATCACGTTGATTTTGTTTGTAATGTAAAATAATAAAATCACGCATTCGTTCAGATTCAATTTGTGATTGACGGTTAAATTCATTCACTTCTTCATATTTAATACCGTGATGTGGAAAAAATTTTAATAACCTTGTCGCCGCAGTCTGAATCAGATGTATGTTAGTTGACTCTAATGGTTCAAAAAATCCACTCGACAAACCAATTGCCACAACATTTTTATTCCATTGTTTTCGTCTGCGCCCTGTTCTAAAAGGGATCACTTTCGGTTCACCTAAAGGTTTACCATCAATGTTCGACATCAAAACAGCTTTAGCTTCTTCATCACTCATATATTTGCTTGAATAAACAATACCATTACCTGTTCTATGTTGAAGCGGTATACGCCATTGCCACCCAGCATCATGCGCAATAGAACGTGTATATGGCAAAATAGGGCTGGTAGCTTCACAAGGTAGAGCCATTGCTCGATCACAAGGTAACCAATGTGACCAGTCGTCATAACCTGTACTTAATGTTTCTTCGATAAGTAACGCTTTTAATCCTGTACAATCAATAAATAAGTCACCACTTATTTTATTACCATCATCTAGAGTAACGCTTTTAATATTGCCGTTATCAGGGTCAACACTTACTTTGTTAATAATTCCTTCAATACGCTTTACACCAAGTGGTTCACAAAAAGAGCGTAAGAATTTAGCATATAAGCCCGCATCAAAATGATAAGCGTACTCAATACCCGATAAGTTTGTACCTTCTATACGATTAAGCTTTTCAAACTTATTTTTTTTGGATGCTTGGTAATTCAAAGAAAAATCACCAAATTCAGATTCATAGCCTAATTGTTGGCTTTTCACCCAAAAATGATAAAAGTCGCAAAAAGGAAAATTTTTACCTACGCCGCCAAAGGCGTGCATGTATTTATCACCTTTTTGCTTCCAGTTTTCAAACTCAATACCCAGCTTCAATGTACCTTTAGTTGCTTTTAAAAATGCTTTTTCATCAAGCCCTAAAGCGTTATTAAAAGGAATAATAGGCGGAATGGTTGCTTCTCCAACACCAATAGTGCCAATTTTGTCAGACTCAATCAGCGTAATGTTAATTGTTTTTCCTAACACTTTTACCATTAATGCAGCGGTTACCCAGCCAGCGGTGCCACCACCAACAATCACTACATTTTGAATTTTCTTAGTGTTCATCTCAGTATCCACAATTTTTCCTCTATCAAAAAATAAAGCCCTTGAGATATTACATCACAAGGGCTTTAATATTCATTGTTTTACATTAAAGTTTATAACTGAAACCTAACAAGTAAGTGCTACCGTAATCTTGATAATCACGAACTTGTAAAGCGTTTTCACCTTGTAATGAAGTAAATGGTTCTTCCGTTAAGTTTTGTGCTTGGAAGAAAATTGATAAGCCTTCTAAGCTCTCCATTCCAGCTTCACCAAAGTCATAACCAATTTGAGCATCCCAAATTGTTTCACCTAAGATATCTACTTGACTAGTTGAGAAACCTAAACCGTATACATCACCTTTAAAGTTGCCACGCTTACGCATACTTGCACGTGCTTGGAAACCATCTTTTTCATAGTAAAAAGTTAAGCTTTGTATCTTGTCTGATAAACCAGGTAATTCATATTCATTATCATTTTGATCTTTAAGATCAGATTCAACAGCAGTGTGGCTGGCAATTAAACCAAAACCGTCAAGGCTTTCATCAATCATCTTGAATGGAAATGAAAGTGATAGCTCGTAACCCCATAAAGAACCTTCACCACCATTAACTTTACCGCTACCTGAACCTGATGAATTTGCTGGAATTTGACCTGTTGATGGATCAGCAATACCTGACATATCAACTTCAAAAGTACCATCAAAAATCCATTCACTAAGCTCTTTATTAAATAATGCTACAGAGAAGTAACCTTCGTCACTGAAGTAATTCTCATAAGACAAATCAAGACCAACCGCTTCTTTTGGCTCAAGCGCTGGGTTACCACCACTTACACTCCAATGATTTCCATTAGCATCTGGTTGTTGATTATATGAAGCATTTACAGATGCATTCATTTCATCTAAACGAGCACGAGAAATTGTTTTCGCAGCACCAAATCGTAACGTTTGTTGATCATCAATTCTTAACGATAAGTTAAGGCTAGGTAAAACGTGAGAATAGTCATGACTAATGTCAGTAGGAGAAGTCACAACTAAACCATCTACGGTATTAAATGCATTACCTTGAGATGACTGTTTAGTATTGATGTAACGAACACCAACATTACCCGAAACTGGAAAACCACCAACTTCAGTATCAATATTACCCTGGATAAATGCCGTAGTAACTTCTTCTTGAACTGTCCAAGACTTAGTTGCGTGAGTTGGATTTGTTAAGCTTTCAGCTAATAAATCAAAGTAACCATCTTTAATTAAACCATTGGTATCATATGCAATCATATTGCCCATACCAATAAAGTCTAAATTAGCAGTACCTTCACGATATTGCTCTGGTACCATTAACATACCTGGATTACTTGGGTAATCAAACGATGAAAGTGTCATGAAATAACCTTCAGATTCTTTCGTTTTTTCACGTTCGCGATATGAAGCGCCAAATTCAACAGAAGCAAATACATCATTATCTAAATCATGTGTCGCCGCTAATTTAAGTGCTGTTAACTCATCATCGATACTTGGTGCATTAATAAAACCATCTTGTAATTGATTTTCGTATTCAGTGCCCGTTACGCCATGTTTATCATTAAGAGCGCTACTCCACCCCCAAGATAATGGGCCACCTAATTGAATCAGATTAAAATCACTATAATCTAGATCGTGTGAGAATTGCGCGCCAGTATTGCCGCCGTTAAATTCATAACCTAAGTTATCTGCAACACCACGTCCATCACCACGACCAGTACCTGAATAACTTTCAATTGACCAAATATCACGGTCTACTTGTGAATAACTCGCATCAAATTCAATCTGCCAATTATCATCTAAATCATAAATTGAATTAAAACCAAATGAAGTTAATTCAGCTTTTCTTTCTTCATAATCATTACGAACAACGACACGCTGACCTTGAGTGATAGCACTCGTTACAAAACCTGACTCAGCATCAATAGTTGCTGTGTCACCAGAGATAGAACCTTGACCCCATGCAAATGGTATTTCGATACCACGCAATATTTTCTCATCAGTAAAATCTACATATAAAGCATCGAATGTCATATGTAATTTTTCAGATGGAGCAGCTTCAACCACTAACATCATTGAATCACGTTCAAGGGTTGATGAACGAACAAATGGTTTTGCACCACCTAAGATAGAACCTGCTGAACCATCTTCATAAGTAAACTCTGGGTAGCCCCATGAGTTCCAACGTTTTTCTTGGTTTGGAGAACTCATTGTAGAATAAGCAAATGCAACACCAATAGTGTCGTCTGCAAATTTGTCCATATAAGAGAATGTGCCACGGAATCCAGCATCATTACCATCTGGATTTAATTTATCAAAGCTTGTTTGTTCTAGTGAACCGTTAAATTGGATAACACGCTCATCTTGACCAAGTGGCTTAACCGTTTGCATATCAACAATACCAGCAATACCTTCAGCTTCTAGGCTTGCACTTGGTGTTTTATAAACAGTTACGCCACTCATAATTTCAGAAGGGTATAAATCAAATTCTACGCCACGGTTATCACCAATTGAGACTTGTTCGCGACCATTGAAAGTTGTACCACTTTCATTCTCACCGAAGCCACGAATACTCACTTTACTGGCACGTCCATCAAGACGTTGAGCTGTTAATCCTGGTAGGCGGGCAATTGATTCGGCAATTGATGAGTCAGGTAATTTACCGATATCCTCAGCAGAGATAGATTCAACTACTTCTGATGAAAAACGCTTAGTATTAATAGATTCTATAATACTACCTCGGAATCCTTTTACTTCAATAACTTCAACTTCATCTTCTTTTGCATTACTTTCTTCAGCATAAGCAAACGATGATGAACTCATCGCCATTAGGCCTGTCGAAAGTATCGCTAGTGTTAACTTGTTTGGCTTAAAATTTAACATTGGTGCTATCTCCCCTATCATCCTTAATCTTATATTTATAATTCAGCGTTCCGAACGACTGATGCAATTTTTATATGTTTCATGTGTAAGTGCTATACCCACAATTCGTTGTGGATGACATTAATATAAAGAGGTCGCAAGTTTAAAAATACACTATGCATACGTATTCAATGAACCATCAATCATGCATACGTATTCAACATATTAGTTTAGTTAATTAATTAGTCTCTGCAAAAAAAACACCTCTAAGCCAGATAAATCAATAGATGTACCGCAATTAAGTGTGGTCATTTATTAAGCAGAAAGTGGTGTTCCATTCAAATTGATGACAGATTGAATACGTATGCAAAATCCAGTCAACTCTTTAAATTCAAGACCTAGACGCGTAAATCAAATGAATTTTGAGCGCATTTAGTAGAAATAATTATCAAATTAATAAACATGAACCTTAAAATTGAATACGTATGTAGTCACTATTCTTGAGATGAACTACGCCATAGCATGATGAAAAAAATAACAATATAGGAAGCACTATCATGCTGAGATTACCTTTCAAACAAGTTTTGCTATTTACCGCTCTATCAACTTCTCTAATAGCCTGTGGCGGTGGAGGAGGTGAAGGAACAACAACTTCACCAACGCCTTCGCCAACAAATGCAACGCCAACTATTTCATCAATTACAGCAGAGATAAGTGAATCATCCCCCTTAGATATTAATTTCAGCTGGACAGTTACAGACTCTGATGGAGATGCACTTTCTTGTGTTTTGAACCCCGGAGAAGAAATTAATAATATTGATATTGCTGATTGTAAATCAACTACCTCAACAACTATTACTTACCCTACGTCAGGTGATTATACAGCTAATTTACAAGTATCTGATCCAAGTAATGCATCAAGTAATCAAGATTTAGTTGTTACGATTGAAGAAGATAATTCCTTACCTTCTCCTGTAATAACCGCCGGCGAAAATGAACTGGTAATTTTCTATAACCGAGCGGATAGTAACTTTGACGGTTGGATATTACATCTATGGAATAATGATAGCTGTAATGCTTATGCAGATTTTGCATCTGATGCTGGCACCGATTGGGCCATTGGGCAAGCTCAAACAGGAATAGATCCAAATTATGGGGCTTATTGGGTCATCAACCTAAAGTCAGGGTTTGATAACTGCGCTAATTTTATTGTCCATAAAGGTGATGAAAAAGACATTGGTGGTGGAGACCTTCAAGCGGATTTATCTGGCGATAGAATGATTTGGGCATTATCAGGCATTAGTGATTTATACACGGAAGCAACACTACTACCTTCAGGGGTATTAATAGCAAATACAGCGGCGCACTGGGCAGCTTTAGATACCGTATTTTGGAATGCAAATGAAAATAACGTCAGTAAAGTTCGCATATATAGCTCAGATAATAATGATTTAACCTATGACGGTGAAACAGGTATAACTGGCGAGAATTTTATTGAGTTTCACCCTGTATCAAACACAGCAAATGCTTTATCAATGCCTCGATATAGCGCTTTAGATACTTTTGAAGCAACATCACCTGACAGCACAAAAGCAAAACAAATGTTAACGGGTAAATTACTAGCCATTGCTTATGATAATGACAACAGTGTATTAGCGGCTACCTATGTTCAAACACCACGCGTACTTGATGACTTATATACCTCAGGTGATAATGACGCAGACGAATCAATACTTGGCCTTCATTATTCTGCCAATGATATTACCGCCAACCTTTGGGCGCCAACGGCACAACAAGTTAGTTTAAATATTTATAATCAAGCAAAAGAGCTTCAATCTGCTGAGATAATGTCTTTTGATAACGAAACAGGTATTTGGTCTTTTGCTACGCCTATAAGCAATGACCGTTTATATTATCGTTTTGAACTCACGGTTTATCACCCACAAAACCTACAGTTTGAAACTCTATGGTCTACTGATCCATATTCAGTCTCTTTATCTACCAATGGTAATTACTCACAGTTTGTCAATTTAACTGATGCTGATTTAAAACCTACTGGATGGGACGAACATACCATTCCTACCATAAACAATAATGAAGACAGTGTTATTTACGAAGGGCATGTGCGTAATTTCAGCATTCGAGATGAAAGTACCAGCGAAGAAAATAGAGGTAAATATTTAGCTTTTACTGAAGAAAATTCAACGCCTGTCCAACATTTAAAAGCATTGTCTCAAGCCGGTCTAACACATTTTCAGGTATTACCTGTTAACGATATTGCCAGTATTAATGAAGATGAAAGCAGTACCATAAACCTAACCAATACTGTTGCCGAGTTATGTGCGGTAGCAAGCTCTGCTCCTGTTTGTGGTGTTGAAGACAATGCTGCGACGTTACTATCAGTGTTTGAAAGTTATGACTCCAACAGTAATAAAGCACAAGCACTAACTGAGTCATTGCGTGGTATTGATAGTTATAACTGGGGTTACGATCCAAAACACTTCAATGCACCAGAGGGTAGTTATGCATCTGATCCTGAAGGAACAGCTCGTATTATTGAAATGCGCGCAATGAATCAAGCATTACATGAAATGGGATTAAGAACTTCTATAGATGTAGTGTACAACCACACCAATTCTTCAGGTTTATGGGATAACTCAGTGCTCGATAAAGTCGTACCGGGTTATTACTATCGCCGTGATTTAACCACGGGTGCAGTTAGAAACGAAACTTGCTGCCAAGATACTGAAACTGAACATATCATGATGGATAAGTTAATGAGTGATTCATTAGTGATATGGGCAAAAGAATATAAATTCGACGCCTTTCGTTTCGATATCATGGGTAGCCATTCTAAAGCATCTATTTTAGCAGCAAGATCCGCAGTACAAATGATTGATGAAGACACCTATTTTTATGGTGAAGGCTGGTCCCGTTCTGACCAAGGCTATGAACAAGCAGCACAATACCAAATGGCAGATTCACAAATAGGTACATTTAATGACCGACCTCGTGACATTATTCGCAACGCCTCACTATTTAACGGCTCTGCGAATTTAAATGACCAAGACATTATGCGTTTAGGCCTTGCCGGAACACTTCAAGGTTACCAGCTTCAAGATAAAAATGGAGAGATTAAATCAGGTGTAGACTTTTCTCAATCTGCTTATGCTAAAGATCCAGCTGACATCATTAATTATGTATCAAAACATGATGGCGAAGCATTATGGGATAAATTGCAATACAGCTTAGCGACGGAGTTATCGGTAACTGACCGTGTTCGTATTCAAAACATTGCCGCAACCATACCTTTGATGAGCCAAGGTATTCCTTTTTTACAAGCAGGTGGCGACTTAATCCGTTCTAAATCGATGGATAGAAATAGCTATGATTCAGGTGATTGGTTTAATTTAGTCGATTTTACTAAATCGACTAACAATTGGAATGTTGGCCTACCACTAGCTCAAGACAACCAAGAGGCTTGGGGAGGAATAGGTGAGTTAATCAGCAACAGTGAAACTTCAGTTCAAGCAAATGACATTGCTTTTGCCAGTGAAGTTTTCAAAGAATTATTAGCCATCAGAGCATCAAGTCCATTATTTAGATTAACCACTGCACAAGCAGTGTATAATCGTGTTGGGTTTCACAATACCGGTACTAATCAAACCAAAGGTTTATTGGTAATGAGTATTGATGACGGTACGGGGTTAACTGATTTAGATGAAAATAATGACGCTTTAATTGTTGTCATCAATGGTACATCAACTGAGCAATCATATACTGTACCGACGGCAAGTGGCTTTGAGTTACATGTCATTCAACAAGCATCAAATGACTTAACCGTTCAATCTTCAAGCTTTACTGCTGACGCTAACAGCGGTACGTTTACCGTTCCAGCATTAACCACTGCAGTTTTTGTTAAGTCTCAAGGTGATAGTCAAGGTGCAGGCTTGTCAGCGGGAGTCACGCGCGATGCGCCAGATATTGCTCCATATGGCACCAATACTATCTACATACGTGGTTCGATGAATAATGATGGTCTTGATGGGTTTACTGCTGAAGATAGCTTTAATTATGATGAAAATGGTATTTATAGTTTAGATTTTACACTTACCGCTGGTATTCATACATTCACAATAACTTCTGAAAATTCAGTTTCAGTAGATCTAGGCTTTTCTGATATCGATATTTCCGAAAATTCTATCGTTGTCAATAACGATAACGACAGTTTAAGTTTTACTGCTGATAATGACGGTAATTACTCATTTGAATTAGATGCCTCCACTGATATTCCAACACTTACGATCAGCAGCAAATCTCCTACTGTAGATTGTGCGGCTTTAGTTGATTCTTCAGACGAAATACCATTTTCAATTTCAGGAAGTGGACAATTATATGTTAAGGGTGATCATTCAAGTTGGGGCGCTGATGAGGCTTATCGATTGCAATATAAAGGTGATAATAGATACCAAGCCGTCGCTGATTTTGACGGTGAAATGCAATTTAAGTTAGCCTCTGATGATGATAATTGGGAGACACAGTTATGGGCTCAAGCGGATGGAAGCTCTGAAATTAATAGTGAGAACTTAACTGTTGGTGTTACTTACCCTGTCGCATATAACAATGCAGGAACTGATAACAACAAAACCAATCTTCCAGCAGGCACTTATAGCTTTTTATTAACATTAAATGAAGCTAACCCGAGCCAAGGTAGTAATGTAGGTAGTTTAATTATTCAACAATGTCAGTAATATAAAACTCAGTTTATCAAATATTAAAAAGCGCTTTTTGATCTATCATTAAGCGCTTTTTTTACTCAAAAAACTTCCCTCAAATACCTTTAACATTTCGACTGTAATCAGAGTTCATTACAGTGAATACGTATGCATTTTAATCAACAAGCTTTTTAAGTGTTTGCTTAACATGTAAATTATTTATCGTTTATCAATTTAATATTTTCAGGAATGTCATATGCGCAGCGTAAAAATAGCCCTTTTGTTAATACCTCTATTATTAGGTGCTTGCGAAAAGCCAACGAAAGAGCAATCGATTAATGTCGTTAGCAAAAGTGACTTTTCTCTAGCTGAAATCAGAACATTAAACAGTGATTTTTCTGCACACTGGCTTACTCCTAAATTGATACTCCTGCCTGAATTTAATAAAGATCATCAATACTCATTAATCAACATTTCCAATAAAGAGTCAGACAATAATCCTCAATCATTGTCATTAACAAAAACTGAATTGCCGAGTGAAATTTCAGGAAATTTTCCACATTTAAAAAGTTTTCACGCATTTTCTGTAGATTTACCCAGTGAGAAAATTAAATCATTGCTCAAAAATCAATTAATAGTTTTAGAAGTAAATTCGAATAGGTCAATAATTAAGAGCTCATTTGTTCAAAGCGCTAATGTCATTGATGCTCTCTATACAGTTCAAGAAAATGACGCTAACGAAGTTACAGATTTTGGGGCAACGATCAAAAAAGGCTCGGTACAATTTAAACTTTGGGCTCCAACGGCTTTATCAGTCAAAGTATTATTGTTTAACCCAGATAAAACACCTTCATCACCAAGTTCAATTATTATGGAAGAAGACAGCCAAACTGGTGTTTGGCTAGCTCAAGTAGGTAGAAATTTCGAAGATATGTTTTATCGTTATGAAATAGAAGTTTATCACCCTGCTAGTCAAAAAGTTGAAACCTTAACAGTTACAGACCCTTATTCTTTAAGCTTATCTACAAATAGTAAGTATTCACATATTATAGATTTGAATAATGAAAATACTCTACCTTCTGGCTGGGATGAACAAAAAGATAACAAGGTAAATAATCCAGAAGATAATATTTTCTATGAAACGCATATCAGAGATTTTAGTGCTCATGATGCTTCTTTAGCTTCGCTAAAAAATAGAGGGAAATATCTCGCTTTTACTGAAAAAAATAGTGATGGAATCAATCACATTAAAGCATTAAAAGAAGCTGGAATTAATAGTATTCACCTATTACCCACCTTTGATATTGGTACAGTCAATGAAGATAGCGAACAAGTCATCGACATTAACGACCCTATTAGTAAAGCCTGTCGAATAACAACTTTAGCGGTATTTTGTGAAAATAATACCAACCAAGATATATCAATTCGAGAGCATATTTCAAAACTTCCCAAGGAAGATGGAAGCCGACAAGCAGTCGTTTCGGCTATGAGAGAATATGATAATTATAATTGGGGTTATGACCCTTTTCATTACACAGTTCCAGAAGGAAGTTATGCAATTAATCCTGAGGGTAGCGCCAGAATTCTAGAATTTAGAACCATGGTTCAACATCTTCATAACTTAGGCTTTCGGGTCATTATGGACGTTGTTTACAACCATACTCATCAAGCAGGATTAGAGCCAACCGCCGTATTAGATAAAATTGTACCCAACTATTATCACAGGCTAGATCCTTTCACAGGTGCAATTGCTCAATCAACCTGCTGTGACAATACCGCAACAGAGCGTGCAATGATGGAAAAGCTAATGACTGACTCGTTATTAGTGTGGACAAAAGATTATAAAATTGATGGTTTTCGCTTTGATCTAATGGCTCATCAACCCAAAGCAGCCATGTTAAAAGCAAGAGCAGCTGTTCAAACGATAGATCCTGATAATTACTTTTATGGTGAAGGGTGGAATTTTGGCGAAGTTGCTAATAATCAACGCTTTATACAAGCCAGTCAATTAGAACTAAGCGGTACAGAAATTGGAACATTTACCGATAGATTGCGAGATTCTGTAAGGGGTGGAGCATTTACTGCTGCCGGTTCATCAATTCGTAAAAGCCAAGGCATAGGCAATGGTTTAGCGACTATTCCTAACGAATTACAAAATAGTGATTTAACTAACTATTTCACCATGGCAGATCAACTACGCATTGGTTTAACCGGCAACTTAGCTAATTTTCCATTACAAACCTTTAATGGCGAGCAGCGTTTAGGAAAAGAAATTGGTTATGGCGATCAACCTGCAGGCTATGCACTCGATCCTGCAGATACTATCAACTATGTTTCTAAACATGATAACCAGTCATTATGGGACAATAATCAATACCGTATTGCTTATCACGTTTCAACCCACGATAGAGTAAGAATGCAGATACAAAGTTTAGCGTTTGCAATATTTTCTCAAGGCATTCCTTTTATCCATATGGGCTCTGAATTATTACGCTCAAAAGGCTTTCTTCGCGACTCTTATGACTATGGCGACTGGTTTAATCAAGTCGACTTTAGCAAACAATCTAACAATTATGATATTGGACTGCCGCCAGCAGATAAAGATGAAGCCAATTGGCAAATAATCAACGAAGTTTTAGCAAATAATGAAGGCAGAGATATTGTGAGTCCAAAAGATATCGCTTACAGCGCTGACGCATTTCTCGATTTAATAAAAATTCGCATGTCTTCTCCATTATTTAGATTATCAACAGCTGATGAAATTATTGAAAAAGTGAAATTTCATAACACGGGAAAAAATCAACAACTAGGGTTGTTTGTTATGTCAATTAAAGGCGATGAGCAAACCCCTTCACAACTTATTTTCTTTAATACCGCTGAAAATTCACAGTCGTTTACATTAAGGGATTTTAATAAATATCAATTACATCCTGTACTTAAAGATGGCATCGACTCTCGTGTTAAAGGAAGTCGTAACGAAAATGGTTTATTTACTTTACCCGCGCTCACTACCGCCATTTTCATTGAACATAAATAATAAAATAGATAAAAAGGACACACCTCTCGTGAACTACAAAACAATATTATCATTTAACAAATGGATATTTATCCCGTTAATGTTTGTCGGTAATGCTTATGCTACTGACTATAAAATTGATCATTTAGAGCCACTTTCTTGGTGGAATAACATGCAGTCAAATAAGCTGCAATTAATGGTGCATGGCAAAAACATTAGTGAATTAACACCAAAAATTTCTCATGCAGATATCAACATATTAAAAATCAATAAAGTGAAAAGTGAAAACTACTTATTTATTGATTTACAACTAGGTAGCAACCTTAAAGCAGGAAATTACGCAATAGATTTTTATAAAGGGAATACCAAGGTATTCACTCATCAATATTCAATCAATGAACGTAATAAGGATTCTTCAGCAAATACTTCTTACAGTGCTAAAGACGTAATATATTTGATAACAACAGACCGGTTTGCTAACGGTGATAGTAAAAATGATAGTAATACTTTACTTAAAGAGAAGCATGACAGGTCTAAAAAAGGTGGGCGTCATGGTGGAGACATTCAAGGTATTATTGATCAATTAGATTACTTGCAAGGTATGGGTTTTACTCAAATATGGACAATGCCAATGGTAGAAAATGATATGGCAGACCATTCATACCATGGCTATTCATCTACAGACTTTTATCAAATAGATCCTCGTTTTGGCTCTAATAAGCTATATCGTGATTTATCTATAAAAGCAAAAGACTATGATATTGGCATTATTAAAGATGTGGTATTAAATCACATAGGTTCAAATCACTGGTGGATGAATGATTTACCCACCAATGATTGGCTAAACTACCAAAATAATTCATTTACAGGAACGCAGCACCGTCGTGAAAGTTTGCATGATCCACATGCCACAAACAAAGATAAAAATATTTTCTCTGATGGCTGGTTTGTTCCAACAATGCCAGATTTGAATCAAAAGAATACTTTTGTAAGTAATTACTTAATTCAGAATACCCTGTGGTGGATTGAATATGCTAATTTATCTGGCCTGCGTGTAGATACTTACTCTTATTCAGATAAAGACTTTTTAACGGCATGGACAAAACGCATTACCACCGAATTCCCCAATATTAATATTGTTGGTGAAGAATGGGCAACCAACCCTGCGATAGTTTCATATTGGCAACGCGGTAAAAAAACGCATGACAACTATCAATCCTATTTACCCAGTTTGATGGACTTCCCACTTCAAGAAGCAATAATTGCAGGATTAATAAATAAAGAAAATTGGAATACAGGCTTAAACCAGCTTTATCAGGCACTGGCTAATGATTTTCAATATGCAGATCCATACAATTTAGTTACCTTCACGGATAATCATGACATGAGCCGTATTTACACCCAATTAAATGAAGATTTTTCTTTGTATAAAATGGCTATGGCTTATTTATTTACAACGCGAGGCATACCACAAGTTTTTTATGGCACAGAAGTATTGTTAGCAAATCCAGATACGACTGATCATGGTATTATTCGAACAGACTTCCCAGGTGGTTGGACTGACGATAAAAGCAATGGTTTCACTGGAAAAGGATTATCGTCAAAACAACTCGAAGCACAAGCTTATATAAAATCATTATTACAATGGCGTAAAAATGCCAAAGCAATACATCATGGCAAGTTAATTCATTTCGCACCAAAAGACGGCGTGTATGTGTATTTCAGAACTTATCAAGATGAAACGATTATGGTAGTGATGAATAAAAACGAACAATCAACATCTCTTAACACTAAACAATACGCCGAACTAATACAGCAAAAACAAACAGCAAAAGACGTAATAACAGGTAAAGAGTTTAGCTTAGCAAAACCTATTTCTATTAGTGGAAAGAGCGTTAGTATTTGGCACTTAAACTAAAAATATGAAAATGATGCAAGCAATTATGTGACGAATAGTTGCAAATGCATGAGTTGAATACGTATGCAAGTAGCTGCAATTTAACGCCGCTCCTTTTATGCTGGTAAAAGAGATAAATAATACCCTCAGGAACAATTATGAAAAAAATATTGTTGGCTCTAACAACATGTTTGATATCACCACTTTTATTCGCTCAGTCGATTTCAGTTAGCTCACCAGATGGTAAAATAGTCCTTACTGTCAATGATGATGAGCTACCAAATTACAGCGTACTGCTAAATAACGAAACTGCTATCGATAAATCTCGATTAGGTTTGCGCTTTAAAAAAGCAGCTGAACTTGGCGATGGCTTCACGATTAAAACATCATCTAAATCAAGTAATGATAGTACTTGGCAACAACCTTGGGGTGAAAGAAAAAATGTAAGAGATAATCATAACGAGCTAATGGTTACCTTCTCTATCGACCGTGAAAGTGCCAACACTTTCAATGTGAAATTTCGAGTATTTAACGATGGAATTGGCTTTAGATACGAAGTGCCAAAGCAAAAAGGTCTTAATGGCGATATAGAAATCACCAATGAAATGACTGAATTTGCAATAAAAGATGCCAGTAATTCTACCGCTTGGTGGATCCCATCTCGGGGTTGGAATCGTTATGAGTACATCTATAACACCACTAAATTTACTGAAATTGATAGGGTGCATACGCCTTTCACATTCAAATTAGGTAACGGTGCTCATATCAGTATTCATGAAGCTGCCTTAGTTGATTACGCCGGCATGACCTTACAACAAATGCGCGGCGGGGTATTAAAAGCAGATTTAACACCTTGGTCAGATGGCACGTTAGTGAAGAAAAAAGCTAATTTCACAACTCCTTGGCGAACCATTCAAATTAGTGAAGATGCTGTTGGGTTACTAAATTCTGATCTGATCTTGAATCTTAATGAGCCGAGTAAATTAGAAGACACCTCTTGGATTGAGCCAGGTAAATACGTAGGCATTTGGTGGGGTATGCATATTGCTGAAACCACTTGGGGTAGCGGAGATAAACACGGCGCAACAACCAGTGAAACAAAACGTTATATGGATTTTGCTGCTAAATATGGTTTTGATGGTGTTCTCGTAGAAGGTTGGAATATTGGTTGGGATGGTGATTGGTACAACAACGGTGATGTTTTCAACTTTTCTAAAGCTTATGACGATTTTGATATCAACGCAATCTCTGAACATGGCCATTCAAAAGGTGTACGTTTAATTGGTCACCATGAAACTTCTGGCAATGTGACAAACTATCGTAATCAAATGACTGATGCTTTTTCTCTTTATCAAAAACATGGTGTACGCCAAGTAAAAACTGGCTATGTAGCTGATGGTGGAAAAATCAAACGAATTGATGAAAACGGCATTGTTCGATTTGAGTGGCACGATGGACAATTCATGGCGAACGAGTATCTTCACAACATCAAAGAAGCAGCAAAATACAACATTAGCATCAACACACATGAACCTATTAAAGACACAGGTTTACGCCGCACTTATCCAAATTGGATAGCGCGAGAAGGGGCACGTGGTCAAGAATATAACGCTTGGGGTTCACCACCAAATCCACCTGAACATGCAGCTATTTTACCTTTCACACGTATGTTATCTGGTCCTATGGATTTTACTCCAGGTACTTTTGACATGGGTTTTAAGGGATTAGGTGCAAATACTGATCGTCCGCAAACAACACTGGCAAAGCAACTTGCTTTATATGTTGTTATTTATAGCCCAATTCAAATGGCATCTGATTTACCAAGAAACTATGAAGCAAACTTACCTGCTTTTCAGTTTATTCGTGATGTACCAACTGACTGGCAAGAAAGTAAGGCAATTGCAGGTGAAGTAGGAAAATACGTTGCTTTTGCTCGACAAGAGCGCGATGGTAGTGATTGGTTTTTAGGTGCATTAACTAATGAAGAAGCTCGTGACGTAAGTATCTCATTAGACTTTTTAGATAAATCAAAGCGTTATCAAGCACAAATTTACCGTGATGGTAAAAAAGCAAATTGGATTGATAACCCATACGATATGATTATCGAGCAAAAAAATGTTAATTCATCAGATACATTAACATTACCGTTAGCAACCAGCGGTGGCGCTGCAATTCGATTTAAAGCACTTGATTAAATTGAGCTTGGTTTAATAAAAAACATAGGTAAGAATAATGACAACAACAGCCGTACCAGCACAACACAAGCCAAAGCTTAATTTTTGGCAAATTTGGAACATCAGCTTTGGTTTTTTAGGGGTGCAGTTCGGCTTTGCTTTGCAAAATGCCAATGCAAGTAGGATCCTTTCTGATTTAGGAGCCGACTTACACTCACTTTCATTATTCTGGTTAGTTGCTCCTATAATGGGGCTATTAATACAACCTATTGTGGGTTCAGCTTCCGATAGAACATGGAATCGCTTCGGTCGCCGTGGACCTTATATATTATTAGGTGGCGCAGCAGCAGCAATTGGTATGTTGTTAATGCCAAATTCCGCCACACTAGCAAGTTTTATTACCCCGCTATTTTTTGGCGCGATGATGCTAGCGGTTATGGATGCTTCTTTTAATGTCGCCTTTCAACCTTTCCGTGCATTAGTCTCAGATATGGTACCCGATGACCAACGAACCCTTGGTTATTCAATTCAGTCATTTTTGATAAACATTGGCGCAGTATGTGGTTCAATTCTCCCTTTTGTTTTAACTAACGTAATAGGTTTAGAAAACACTGCCCAAACAGGCGATGTTGCCCCATCAGTTATCTGGGCTTTTTATATTGGTGCCAGTGTAATGTTTGGCTCAGTATTGTGGACCGTATTTAAAACAAAAGAATACGCCCCTGGAGAACATGGTTTAGCACCGCTTGATGCAGTGCCTGAAGAGCGTTCAATTTTAGTTAAATTGGCTGAGTTTTGGGGATTAATGAAATCAATGCCTAAAACCATGAAACAACTTGCTTTTGTACAGTTTTTCTCTTGGTTTGCTTTGTTCATTATGTGGGTTTATACCATGCCAGCAATTGCTCAACATATTTGGGGAGTAGAGGCTAAATGGTTTGATCCTGATTACTTAGCAAGCATTGCAGAAGTTCCTGCTCATATAGCTGCAGCTAAAGGTACAGCTGGTGATTGGGTAGGCATTATCTTTGCTGCTTATTCACTTTTTGCAGCAGTATTTTCAATATTTCTAGCTAAAATAGCGAAAAAATTTGGTCGGAAACTAACTTACTCATTGTCTTTGATCGCAGGTGGTTTAGGCTATTTAAGTATCTTCTTCTTGCAAGATTCAACATTAACTACCGTGAATTTATATATTACCCAAATTGACGTACCTCAAGGTGCTGTCAGTTTATTTATTCCTATGATTGGTGTTGGTATTGCTTGGGCAGCTATATTAGCGATGCCTTACGCCATTCTAGCTGGCAGTATTCCAATTAAACAAACAGGCGTTTATATGGGGATATTTAACTTTACCATTGCAGCACCACAAATTATCTCAGGCATATTCGCCGGTTGGATTTTAACCGCAGTATTTGATAATCAAGCGATCTATATTTTAATGATGGCAGGTGCTTCAATGTTACTTGCGGCGGTATCCGTTTACTTTGTAAAAGATGGTGTAAATTCACATCAAACAGATGCGGTAACAGTTTAACCCTCTAATAAAGTAAATATTTCTACAATTTTAAAGCCATATAAACATCATTTTATATGGCTTTTTTATTGGATTATTTCAATAAAATTTTAACTACCGCAGGATTTACGAACAATAAGCGTAGTTGGCATTAACGTAGTTCCAGCGGGCTCACCTTTGATTAATGCGATTAAATTATCGACTAATAGCTCACCTGCTAATGTCGTATCTTGTTTTGCTGTGGTTAACGCAGGAATAGTAAAACTTGCGACGGCAATATCATCAAAACCAACCACAGCCACTTGTTCAGGTATTTTAATATTATGCTCTTGTAGTGCACGCATTGCGCCAATAGCAATTAGATCGCTGGCACAAAAAATAGCATCAAAAGAAATGTTTTTTTCTATTAATTGACAAGCAGCTTGATAACCTGACTCTTCATTGAAAGTCGTATCAACCTGTAGTTCACTGATGACAGACAACTTATTATCGGTTAATGCTTTACAATGACCATTGTATCGCTCAAGAAATTCAGGAGAGTGGCTTGAGGCATCCCCAAGAAAAGCAAATTTTTCCCGACCATTTTTAATAACATGCTCTGTTACTTGATAACCGCCATGGAAATTATCACAACCAACGGAAATAATATTGTCATCATCAACATTAGCACCCCAACGAATAAAGTGGGTATTTTGCTCGCTCAATTGATGAAGCTTTTCTTCGTAATCAACAAAGTCACCGTAGCCTAATAAAATTAAACCATCTGCTTTTTTACTGTCTTCATAATCAGCATGCCAATCATCACTAAGTTGCTGGAAAGAAACGAGTAAATCATACCCTTTTTTTGAACATGCACGGGTAATACTGCCAAGCATTGATAAAAAAAACGGATTGATTAAGGAGTCATCATTGGTAGGATCTTCAAATAATAGCAAAGCAATAGTGTCACTTTGTTGAGTTCGAAGGTTACTAGCATTTTTATCAACTTTATAATTAAGCTCTTGCGCAATAGCTTGAACTTTCAAACGTGTTTCTTCATTCACTAGCGGACTATTACGTAGTGCACGTGAAACGGTTGATTGTGAAACTCCAGCCTGATAGGCAATATCAAATGATGTAGCTTTAGACATCACATAAACTCTTTTAGTTAGACTAAAAAGATATTACCTGACAGACTTATCTATGTACATCATAGTTTTATCGATAATTTTATCGATAGAGACTAAAAGCTCTATTATTCCATTTCAGGATAATGATCAGCGATAATTTGTCGTATTTTATCCGTCACTTGTGTCACCGTAATTGCATTCATTAAGCCTTTACCTTTTGCACGAGTTCCCCATGGTAACTTTGACAAAGGTACTTTGTATTGCTGTTGTACTGCACTCTGATAACAACTCACTACATATTGTTGTGAATTATATGGACCCGTTCGATGAGGATTAGAATGAGCATACAAGCCAATAACCGGTGTTCCTACAGTGGTTGCCATATGAGCAGGGCCAGTATCAGGTGCGATGACTAAGTGTGCTAATTTCAACACGGCTAAAAGTTGCTTTAATGAAGTTTCACCAACTAAATTTTTAACTGTATGTTGGCAGAGGCTATTTATTTCTTCAGCGAGTAACTTTTCAGCAGTTGTGGGGCCTCCACAAATTACCACATAAAAACCACGTTCAATCAAATGATCAGCTACTTTTGCATAGCCTTCACTATGCCAATTACGTTCTGCCTTACTTGCCGCAGGAGAGATTACAGCAATCGGTTTTCCCGATGCCACTTTTTGACTTGCCCATAATTGATCTTCATCGGTTATTTCCATATTCCACGAAGGAGCTTGAGTTGTTATACCCAAAGCTTGAGCAAATCCTAAAAAACCATCAAGTACATGAGGATTTTTTTGTGGTTCAATCTTTTTATTGGTGAATAACCACTGCCCTTCTTTTGCACGAAAGCGATCAAAACCTATTTTTATTTTGGCTGGAATACACAAACTCGCTAAACTGGCCCTTAACGCAATTTGCATATGTAATAAGACATCAAATTTATGGCCTTTTATTTTGCGTCGTAAATCAAGGTAACCTTGTAAACCTGCTTTTTTATCAAAAATGACAAACTCAACACCGGGTAAACCCTTTAATAAAGACGCCTCAATTTTACCGATCACCCAAGTAATTTGGGTATTTGGGTATTGAGCTTGAATTTGTTGTACCATAGCAACAGCATGACAAACATCGCCAATGGCCGATAAACGTAATAAACATAAGTTTTTTGGTGCTGTCATTTGACCCAGCATAAAAGAGTCACCACAATAGTTAACTGATAAATTATCTTAATGGACACATTATCTTGAACCTATCGACAATTGTAAAACCCTGTCATGAAAAAAGTATTCAACTAGGCAATATTTTTTACTGCTATGATGAAAATTCAATTGTTAATTTTAATGACAAGATGCTTTGTCCTGATTATTGGAAAAATCAAAATGCTATCACGGGTACAGCTCAAGGACGTGGCACTACTTACTTTATTAAACATTTAGAAAGTGAATGGGTTTTACGACATTATTATCGAGGAGGTTTAATAGGAAAGTTAATTAAGGATAGTTATATATTTACCGGATTTGAGCAAACTCGTGCGGCTCAAGAGTTTACTCTATTAAAAACCTTAACGGATCTTAATCTTCCTGCGCCAAAACCTATCGCATATCGTGTAAAAAAATTAGGACTGACTTATCAAGCCGATATCTTAACGGAGAGAATTGCCGATGCTCAAGATTTAGTAGCTATTTTATCAAAAAAATCAGTCTCTGAAGAGCTTTGGCGAAAAATAGGTATCTGTATTAAAGCCTTTCATCAACATGGTATTTATCATCATGATTTAAATGTTCACAATATTTTAATTGATAAAGATGAAAAGGTTTGGCTAATAGATTTTGATCGTGGAGAACAACGTCAACCTAACCAATCGTGGCAACAAGCAAATATCGACCGATTATTACGTTCATTTAATAAAGAAAAGTCAAAATTGCCAATATTTCATTGGCAAGAGACTAATTGGAAAATATTAGTAGAGAGTTATTTAGCCGCTTAACTTTATGCCGCGACTAACGAATCTTTATGGCGTTGTTGATACATAGTGCGAGCTTCCAAAAAGTCCGATTTCGCTGAATCTGTTATATATGGGCGCAGCAAAACTAAAATTTTCAAAACACCTTCTAAAAATACTGAATCATTAATTTCAGTATTTTCATTTTGAGTTTGATAAAAGCTCAGCCAAAATGTATTTATCAAACGTAAAATACTAACGATATCAGGTAATTCATCATCATCGAATTCCATCATGTCAGCATCTCGTAATGATACAAGCATTTCACTCAAACGCTTACTGATAGTATGTTGAACTTCCACATATTTGCCATGTAATAAAGGATTTTTGCCCAATAAGACAGGTAAGTTGGCATAAAAGAAACGAAATTTCATCAACGCTTGAAATACCGCATCCATATACAAAATAATGGTATCAAGTGGCTTCATATCAGGGCTAACTTGGGGAAACGTATCAAGTAACAAGTTACGGGCATATTCTTCATAAATAGACAAAATAATGTCTTCTTTATTTCGAAAATGATAATACAAATTTCCAGGACTAATACTTAAATGGGCCGCAATATGATTTGTTGTCACATTACGTTCACCTTGCTCGTTAAATAACTCGATACTGGCTTGAATTATTTTATCACGGGTCTTCATGCTCATTTACTTCTAGTTCAATTAGTCGATTTCTCTATCATACTATCAAAATTCCTAAGATTGGAAGCCTTTTTCGAGTAAATACTTTAACGATTTATTATATCTTAGTTGTCATAGGCTTAACCTAGCCCTTACAATGGGTATATTGGTCACAACAAACAAATAAAATAATTATGACTGTAAAAGCAATTTACCCTGGAACTTTTGATCCTGTAACTAATGGACACACAGACCTCATCGAACGCGCCAGTAAGTTATTTGGTGAAGTTATTGTTGGTGTTGCTGCTAGTCCCAGTAAAAAACCACGTTTTGATTTAGAAAAACGAGTAGCCATGATAGAAGAAGTAACAAAGTCTTTACCTAATGTGACTGTTGTTGGTTTTAGTGGTTTGCTAGTAGATTTTGCAAAGTCTCATCATGCGCAAGTTTTAATACGTGGCTTACGTGCAGTATCTGATTTTGAATACGAATTTCAATTAGCGAACATGAATCGACGATTATCGCCAGATTTAGAAAGTGTATTTTTAACACCATCTGAAGGTAATTCATTTATTTCATCAACATTAGTGAAAGAAGTTGCATTGCATAACGGAGATGTTAGTCAGTTTGTTCATTCAATTGTTCAAAAAGCACTCGAAGAGAATTAACAAAATTATATAATGTTATTAAACATGAGGTTCAGGTGAAAATATGAAATCAATCTTAATTATTCTTTCTAGCCTACTATTTTTGGCAGCTTGCTCAACAAATAATGGCGCAGTATTAAAGGCGAAAAATCTAGCTTTCAAAGAATATATCACGCAAAACAACATTGAATCGGTAAGTAAAGTTACATCATTTAAATTTCATGGTTGGAATAGTTTAACCGATGAATTTTTAATCATTTCGTCATCCCCTAAACGTAAGTATTTACTAGAACTTACTGGATACTGTTCCGATATTCGTTGGGCTCATGCCATTATTATAAACCGTTCAACTAACTCATCTTTACATGCAAAATTTGATTCTATTTCTACAACAGAATCTCCAAGAATAAGTTGCATCATCAAAACAATCTATCCTTTAACAAAAGAACAATTGATTGATATAAGAGAAATTGATCATCCAAAAGATAAACCGTCTTCAACTGAAGTTGAGGAAAAAGAAAAGACGACCACTTCTTAGATTTTATTCTGATTGGCAGCTTGGACAAAAAACCGAGCTGTAATTTAACTGTCAAACGTCTTCTAAAACGTCCTGGTAAACAAATTTTTTTCTACTCGACGATCTTCTTTCTCTGTTCAATGACATAAAGCAATATGTAAAATTTACATACAGATTCCGTATCTTTATGCCACTTTTATCTTAGTAGAGGGTTAGTTTTGAAGATGTTTTACGAAAATTAATTTTGTAATGTCGAATCCTTTATCTCCAGACATTTGAATAAATTTATCTATTAATTCTGTTGGTGGATTAGGTTTTCGTGATAACAACCATAAATAATTTGTATTAGGACCAGAAACAAATGCATGTTGGTAGTCATCGTCGAGATAAAATATTACATACGAGCCATAAAAGGGCCCAAAGAATGACACTTTTAAATGCCCTTCATCTTTTTTATTAACAAACTTTGCATTGCCAATAGCTTTGTCCCATTCATTATCAATTGTAGAAAAGCCCTGATTAATAACCTCTACATTGTCATCAGGTTTTATTGTGTATTGTGCAGTTATTTTCTCTAAACCTCGTTCGAAGGAGTGATCCAACCGAGCAATTTCAAACCATTTACCTTGATACTTTGTAACATCAAAATTTTTGACTGGTTTTATCCCTTCAGGAATACCAGTGCAACTAGTAATTACGAATAAAACTAATGGTAACACTATGTATTTTGACATTTGATTCATATTGTTACTTTCTTGCAACTAAATGAATCGTGCTGGTAGAGCGTTCTAAAAATGCCCCTTCACAATAAGCAAAGTAATATAACCATAGGCGCTTGAAATTATCATCATAGCCAAACTGGGTTAATTCTGACCAAGAATTCAAAAAATTAACTCGCCAATCGTTCAGTGTTTTAGCATAATCAAGACCGATGTCATCTAAAGTTTCTACTACCAAATCACTATGTTCTTTCATATGTTGACATAGAATGTTTATTGAAGGTAAAAAGCCACCAGGAAAGATGTGTTTTTGAATGAAATCAACATTATTTTTGTAATGTTCAAAACGTTGATCGGCTATGGTAATTGCTTGAATAAGTACTTTGCCGCCAGGCTTTAATCTATCATTACATTGTTTAAAAAAGCTCGGTAAGAATTCGTAACCAACAGCTTCAATCATTTCAATGGAAACAACTTTATCGTAACTGCCCGTTAAATCTCGGTAGTCTTCTTTTAATAAAGTAATATTTTCCGACAGGCCTAGTTTTTGTATACGTTCTTTTGTGTATTTAAATTGTTCATCAGAAATAGTTGTTGTGGTAACACTACAGCCAAAATGCTTTGCCGCATAAATAGCTAAGCCGCCCCAACCCGTGCCAATTTCTAACAAGTGATCTGAACTTTTAAGTGATAAACGCTCACAAATAGTTTTTAACTTGTAATTTTGTGCTTCTTCTAATGTGCTAGTATCTGATGGGTAAATAGCCGAAGAGTACATCATTTCAGGATCGAGGAAGCGAGTGTATAGTTCATTGCCTAAATCATAATGAGCCAAAATATTACGCTTTGAGCCAGATTGAGTATTTCTATTCTGCCAATGACTGAATGCATATTTTATTCTATTAGACCAAGACTTTTTAGCTTCTAGTTTATCTGTTTGTTGTTGAGCTTTGGCAAAAATTCGAATGACATTAGTTAGGTTTGGACTACTCCATTTACCTGCTATAAATGCTTCAGCAACACCAATACTTCCACCTTTAACAAAATCACGATAAAGACTAATATCATGAATATGTATTTTACCTTGAATTCCAGAATCACATGTCCATTGAGGAAATAAATAATGCTGTGCCCCTTCAACGACCTCTAATTGGCCATAGGTCAGTTTCTCAAAAACAGCATGAACAATAGAGCGACAGCGTTTATCAAACCAGCTTGCTTTTTTTAACCTTCTGATATCTTCAACTTGCTCCATTATTTTCTCCTAACACTATTGTCTTAATGTGATTAACTATTTTTATTTAGCTTGGTTTTTGATAACCAATAAACGGAATCCGCTTTAGATAAATCTTCACCGCTTGCCAATAAATCCCAAAAACTACTTTCACTGTCATTACCGGTAGTTGGCACCAAACATGTAATAAATTCTTTTGATTAAATGCTTGCTTTTCCATCATTAAGTTAACATCAAATAATTTATCTGCTTTGCCGTTTTTCGAATCTAATCGTTTATTTTCAATATGTATCATCAATTTATTTTCATCTTGGCTTGGCGGTTTTACTTTCCAAAAATAAGACATATCTAAATCCATAAAAGGTGATACTTGAAAAGTCTTTTTATTCACGCTTTCATCGTTAGTCTGTAAGTCTACTAAATAGTAATGCCTTTCATTCCAAGGCGTATTACTGACTTCTGCAAGCATTTGTCTACAGGTGTCATTATGGTCGAAGCAAAAATAAAAATTTGCTGGACTAAAATAAATTCCGAAACATCTCACTTGAACTAGCATGACAATTTTATGGATATCTTTATGACCATTTAATTGCATTACTTTATTTGTTATACGTTGCTTTAAACCGTTTGGTTCACCTCTGAGGTAATCTTTTTCAACAAACCGTAACGGGTGATACCAAGAAAAACCAAATAACCCCACACTTTCATTAGCTTTTTCAACTTCCGTCACATCAAGCGCTAACATATATAGTGGATAGTCAAAGCTATGTTTCTTTGGGCTGAAACGTCGATGAATAATATTCCCTAAATAAATATGACTTTGGCTAAAAAGATTTTTCATTTTAACTCGCTAATAAGCAGTCAAAGCGTTTAGCAACTTCCACTGCACTTCTGACACCATCTTCATGAAAACCATTATGCCAATAGGCACCGGCAAAGTGTGTTTGGTTTATGCCGCATATCTTATTTCTTTGCTTCTGTGCTGCAATGGATTTTGCAGAAAATATTGGGTGATGATAAGTGAACTCCCTTAAAATTGAATTGGGATCAATATTTTCTTTTTGATTCAAAGAGACACAAAAAGTATGGTGACTTTTAATGCCTTGTAAAATATTCATATTATAAGTAACACTTGCAGCTTTGCTTCTATCTCGACTTAATTGGTAATTCCAACTTGCCCATGCTTTTTCACGCTGTGGCAATAGTTTTTTATCAGTATGTAACACCACTGAATTTTCACTGTACGGCATTGCTGATAAAATCATCTTCTCCTCAGCTGTTGCATCGTTTAACAGTGCTAACGCTTCATCTGAATGACAAGCGATAACAACCTCATCAAATACTTCGCTCTCTGTATGGCTAAAATCTATTTGAACCTTGTTATTCATTCGACTAATACCGCTAATACCAGCATTCAATTTAATATTGCTTTTAAAGGGTTCACACAAGGGTTTTAAATAACTTCTTGAACCTTTAGGAATAACATACCACTGAGGCCTATCAGCAATATTTAATAAGCCGTGATTATGAAAAAACTGTACAAAAAATCTGAATTCAAAATATTCCATTTGTGCTAAAGAGCTAGACCAAATTGCAGCCCCCATAGGTAAAATATAGTGTTCTGCAAAATAATCATTAAAGTTATTTTCTGATAAAAATTGTCCTAATGTTAAGCCACTTTGATAGCTTTGATTTTCAAAAACATTTTTACATAGTTTGTTAAACCGCAAAATTTCTTTAACTAACAGCCAAAATTTTGGCCTGAATAGATTACGTCGCTGAGCAAAAAGTGTATTTAAATTATGTCCATTATACTCCATACCTGTTTGACAATTATGTACGGAAAAGCTCATTTCAGTGGCTTGTTTACCTATACCTATTTCATCTAATAATGCTAAATAATTGGGATAGGTTTTATCATTAAACACAATAAACCCAGTATCAATAGCGAATTTTTCGCCATCTTTTTCAACATCAACTGTTGCTGTATGACCGCCAATACGGTCATTTTTTTCAAAAACTGTCACATGATGCTTTTTAGATAACAAATAAGCAGCCGTTAAACCTGAAACTCCTGACCCAATAATTGCGATATTTTTCATGCAGTATGCTTCCTAGAGATAATTTTTTGCCAAAGTGATGATGGAAGGAATGAGATAACTCTTAAAAGTAACGTTAAACGTTTTGGGAAATGTAAATAACGTTTACGCTTATCGATGCCAATTATTATTCGGGAAGCAGCTTCTCTGCTTGTGATAAGAAAAGGCATTTCAAAATCATTTTTATCGGTTAATGGCGTTTTAACAAAACCAGGATGAACTAAAGTGACAGCAATATTATGCTCAGCTAAATCTAATTGTAGACTTTTAGCTAAATAGTCCATTCCAGCTTTTGAAGCACCATAAGCCTCACTTCGAGGAAAAGGTAAAATAGTTGCGCTAGAACTAATCAAAACTAACTGACCGTCGCTTTTTAATCGAGGTAAGGTGAATTGTAACAACCAACCTAAAGACGTTAGGTTTGTAGTAATAATATCGCTAAAAAGTTTGCCATCAAAGTTTTTAGCGTCGTCAACGTAACGACAATCTCCAGCGTTCAAAATTACTATATCTAGCTCAGCTAACGCTTTAAGTTGCTTTTCAATATCGTCGGGGCTATTAAGATCAAACAAACACGTTTTATAAGCTTTGGGGGCTAAAAGACTTAATTTGTTTGCATCTCTTCCACAGGCAATAACTTTTTCACCTCGAGCTACATATCTTTCAAACAACTCCAAACCAATCCCAGATGTTGCGCCAGTAATTAAAATAGTTTTGTTAGACATTAGCTAGCTGCCTTTGCTTTTATCCATTTTGTGACCTTGCCAAATAATGGGATTTGCTCGTAAAGCATTGCTCCTAAATCAAGGTAATCTCGATGAAAAACCACCTTATCTTCACATCCTTTAATATGAGAAGAACCGGAAACAGTTACTAATTCTCCTTTATTTAATTTGCTATGTTTGTATGTCATAGTCCAATAAACAGCAGCCTCATTACCGTCAACAATTACGTGATTAATCACAAATTCACATGTCAGTAAGTTTTGATAAAGAACATTAAAGTATTGGTATAAGTCATCAAAACCATCAACTTGATGAAGTGGGTCAATAAACGTTATATCTTTATGATAAATTTTTGCTAGCAAGTCTAAGTTATTAGTCGCAAGCGTTTGATAAATATTGACGAAATTACTTAACCAAGTAGGTGAATCTTTAGGTAAACAATTAAATTGATTTTTTTGCATTTTATTACCGAAAAATATAATTAAAATAAAGATAAAATCATTATGGCCACTTTAAACTACCGCTGACTATTTATAAAAAGCTAACGCTTTTAATCTAGCATCTTTATGGTCAACAATAGGCTGCCAATATAGTTGCAATTTAGTTTTGGCAATATATTGGTGAGGAAAGTGAATATGTTTATCTGGAATACTTTCTAGCTCTGGTAAATACTTACGAATGAAATCGCCATTTGGATCAAATCTTTCACTCTGTCTTATCGGATTAAAAATCCTAAAGTACGGCTGAGCATCACACCCAGTACTTGCTGCCCATTGCCAACCACCATTATTTGAAGCTAAATCTCCATCTATAAGGTTTTGCATGAAATATTTTTCACCAAATCGCCAATCAATAAGTAAATGTTTCGTTAGAAAACTGGCAACAACCATTCTTAAACGGTTATGCATCCAACCAGTTTGATTGAGTTGCCGCATTGCGGCATCTACAAGAGGGTAACCGGTTTTTCCCTCACACCAAGCATTAAAAAGTTCTTTATTATCATACCACTGAACTTCTTTATATTTTTTATTAAAACATTGGTGCTTACAAAGCCTTTGTTCATGAAATAGTAAATGTCGATAAAATTCCCGCCAAATAATTTCGTTCAACCAAGAGAATTCTTTGCTATCTGTTGCCAATAACAGATCGGGAAAGCTATTTAGTAATGAAACTAAAACATATCTTGGGCTTATAACACCCGCAGCTAAATAAGGGGAAATACCAGAAGTACCTTTAATTGAAGGGATGTCTCGATGAGCAGCATAATCAGCCAATTTACCTTGAAAAAATGTGGGTAATGTATTTAATTCATAATCATGCGCTATAGGCCATGAACTCGACCTTGTATTATTTTCCGTACTTTTTAACTCAACATCATTTAATTTTTTGCTTTTTATTTTACCTAAATATTCAAAACCAAATTTTTTAACATACGCTAACCAAGATTTTTTAAACGGTGTAAATACTTTGAACATTGCCCCCGATTGATTTAATACCTTCCCTTTTGGCACAATAACATCTGCCTCAAATAGCCTTAAAGGGATACCACTTTTTATCAATAACTTATCGCGTTGTTGTTCATTGTACTCAACCTCGCTATTAGCTAATACACTTTGTATATCATGCTGTTTACAGTATTTTTTCAGATAGTCTATCTGCGCAGAGAAGTCGGGTGCAGTTACCACCTCAAGTTCAATCCCCAAGTTCGCTAACTCTGGGATTAATGCAAAAGCATGGCGTTTAACAAAATCAATTTTAATCGCAGACCAATCGTGACAGTGCCATTGCTTTTCTGAGATGAAAAAAAACGCCTTACGTGGATGATCTGAACAATGAGCGTCCATAAAGTAATGTAAGGCGGGGTTATCGTGAGTTCTTAAATCATTTCGAAACCAAAGTAACATGAGATTTTTTCAAACTTTAATAAGCATATCTAAGCTTAAGCTCATCAGGGTATGGCGAAAGGTAAGCCTGTTTTGCTAAATAATCTTTCGGATATTGCAATAAGTAATGTTTAATCAAGGTTAGCGGTGCAAATAAAGGGATTAACCCTGCTCGATACGCATTAATTTGTTCACATAACTCTTGGCGTTCATTGCTCTTGAGATGTTTAGAAAAATACCCTTGCATGTGCGATAAAGTATTAGCGTGCTTTTTACGAGTTGCTTTAATAGTTAACGCAGCCATTAGCCCTGTAATATATTGAGCAGCAACGTCTTCCAATGGCAAGTCAGCCCTAGCTAATAATTGACCTAACTTTTTATAAGCAACCAAGTCATGACTCATTACCGTGTATTTATATTGGCTATGAAAAGTGGTTATCTTATGTTTGCTCAAACCTGACGCTTCGACATTTTGCCAATGCTTGTAAGCATAAACACGAGCGACGAAGTTTTCACGAATGATAGGATCGTTTAATCGACCATTTTCTTCACATGGTAGAGATGGATTAGCTCGCATTATTTCTTTTGCAAAAATACCAATACCATCAGACGGAAGTGAATTACCTTGTGGGCTATAAACTTTTACTCGCTCCATTCCGCAACTGGGGCTTTTAGAACAAAAAACATAACCGCTTAGGTCTTTTGTCATAGTTGCTACTTTTTTGCCATATGCTTTGAGTGCAGATGTAACATCACCTGAACCATCAGGTCTAGAAACGCTAATAATGTCATCTTTTTTTATTTGGCGAATTGTTTGCCTAGGAATAGGCAAACCAATAGCAACTTCCGGGCAAAATGATTTGTAGGTTACATGCTGACCTAATTCTTTTATGCAAAAGTTAGACGGCTTATTACTTGCGTCAAAACGTACTTTTTCACCTATCAAGCAAGCACTGATGCCTATTTTAAGATCTTTTTTATCAACAGAGTGAATCATCATTATACCTTAGCCGAAAGGCAGGTTAGTAAATAAAAGCACCAATAGGGTTTAGTAATTTGTTGATGCCTTGCGTGAAGTGCAATGCATCGTTTGCAACGGTGTAACACAGACACCCCTCAGCAGAAATGGGATTGTGTGTATGTGAACCGTCAAGCATGATGAAATCACCCTTAACGTATTCACCATGTTCATCATGAAAAGAGCCATCTAACAATAAAGTTAATTCAAATCCTTTATGTGTATGCTGAGGTACTCCTCCTCCGGGCTCAATATGTAATAAGCTGGTATGTATTTCATCTTCTTGTAGCTCTAATCGAGTACGAGAAAGTTTTCCAATATGTGCTGTTTTACCTAAGATTATGTTATTTAAAACAGTCGGTAAGTTATAAGTCTTATTGGCAAACTCTATAGATTTTTTTACTTTGGTTTCGCTTATGTCTATGTCAGAGGACTCAGTTATCCCCTCTATCATTTTATCAAAGTCGATAGTATCTACAGCCTCATCGTCAACAATAAACCTATCAAGAAAGTTTTCTTCAAAACTGGTTTCTGCTATTTGATCTGTAAGTAGTGCTATTTTCTTTTGACATTGCGCACACATGTCTGCATGAATTGCCACAGCCGCAGATAAAGAAGCAGGTAAATCACCATCAACAAAAGATTGTAAAAGTTCGAATTTGGGGTGATGTTTAATCATTATCTTCTCCTAACTGCACTTTGAGTTTACTTAAGGCCAAACGTAAACGAGATTTTATTGTACCTAGCGGTAAATTTAGATGAACGGCAAGTTGTTCTTGAGACATTTCCATAAAGTAAAACCCTTTAACTACTGCTTGTTGTGCTTCTGGCAGTTGTTCAAGCACAGAAAGTAGTTGTTTATTCTCTAAATGATCATCGAATGACTCACTTTCGCAAACCATACTCTCAGCTAATGGCCAAATATCATCACTGAGGTTATCTTCCTTATTGCCTTTTATTTTACGCAACATATCGAAAGTTACGTTACGCATGACTGTATAAACCCATGTTGTAGCAGCCCCTTTATCTTTATCAAATAAATGTGCTTTCCTCCAAACATTACTCATTGTTTCTTGAACTACTTCATTAGCTTGAGCTTCATTGGGGAATTTTCCACGAGCTATCGATTGGATTTTGGGCCCAAAAAATTTGAACAAGTGGGTAAACGATACTTTATCTCGAGTATTAGCGACTGCACTAAGCCAAGCACAAAGTTGTGGGTGATTAATTTTTTCTGACATATGAATAGGTTTATCACTAGTCACTCTACTAAGCAAGTTAGTTTGCATTACTTATATCACCCAGTTCGTTGTTAAACATAAAATGTAATACGGGTGAATTTTAAGAAAGGATCACATTTATTAAAATTAATTTAAAATAATAGATTCAACAAAGTTTTTGGCGTCATTTAATTTACCGGTGAAAACAAAAGTACTCTTAATTTCCATGCTGATAGGTAATAACTCCAGCCATCTTGCAATAACCCAATTTATGTCGTTCATTTGTTTGTCACAATAAAGTTCATTTAATAATATGTCGTCTTCTATAGCTTTAGCTAATAAAGATGAATTTTCATCGGTTATAAATTTATTGGGTTTTTCAGACCAGTGATGTATTGGTGTGATTTTGGCAAAAAGTAAATCATCTTGATCACGGTTAAAACCATTCAATCCAACTAAGGCTTTACATTTAACATCAATCTCTAAGATGTTATCTTTTCCATGATTAAAGTTAATTATTTCAACCCAACTTCCCCAATGAATATTAGGCAATGGTGACTCAGTTGAATTGCCCCAGATAACAAACCCAGTTCCTTTCGTCGCTATTTTAACCATTTTCAAATAGCGAGGTTCAAATATTCGTAACCGTACGATACCTTTTGACAACAGAAAAACGGGAACGGGTAAGATTGGTAATATTATTTCTGTATTTAAGTTTAATTTTTTCATAATAGTCCATACGTAATAACTTGATTATTTGATCAATTAAATATAAAAAAAGCCCCGGGTTGGGGCTATAAAGTACGACAAACTAAAAAAGCATTTTGGGTAAAGTAGCCTACATCACTCTAAAATTACGGTGTCAATAACATGAATAACACCATTGGTTGTATAAATATCTGAAATAATGACATTAGCACCACCAATAATTAATAAGCCCGTATCTTCATCAACCATTACATTAATCATTTTACCAGAAGCTGTAGTTAGCATTTTTCCATTAGCTGCATAAGCATCTAAAGCGCTAATTGCGGTTCCCCCTACTACATGAGTTAATAAAACATTAGTAAGCATATCTGTATCAGCCAAAAGCGCAGACAATGCATCTGGGTCAACAGCATCAAAAGCTGCGTTTGTTGGTGCGAAAACTGTGAATGTTGCATCTTCATCAGCTAAAGTTGTCACTAAATCTGCCGCTGTTAATGCTGTTACTAAAGTAGAGAAATTGTCTGGATCTGCAAGTGCTACATCAACGATATTTTGAGTTGGTGTTTCCATCATGGTAGGAGGTAAAATGACATTATCGATAACATGAATAACCCCATTTTCTGCCATTACATCAGCTGTACTCACTTTGGCACCATTTATAAACAATGTTGAGTTAGCAAAAGAAAGAGACACCATGTCGCCATTAGCAACTTCGATCATATTGCTATCAGATTGGGCCACCGAAATAGCGCCGTCAGCCATCACTTTTCCTGGTAAAACGTGATACAACAAAATATTAGTTAGTTGCTCAGCAGTTAAGCTTTCTAGAGTACCTGCAGGCAATTTAGCAAAAGCATCGTCGGTAGGTGCAAATACTGTATAGTTACTATCTAAATCAGCTAATGTAACGTCTAAACCTGTTGATTCAAGAGCCGCGACTAATGTTGTAAAGCTACCATTTGCACTAGCTACGTCAACTAAACTCATAGGAGGAGCTGGTAGTTCTACATCACCAACAATGACAGCATCGATAACATGAATAATTCCGTTAGTTGTGTAAATATCTTTCATTACTATATTTGCACCACCAAAGGTCAACATATCTGTTGCTGTGTTTATGCTTAATGAAATTTCAGCCATTGAAGCTGTTTCCACCATAGCTCCATTAAGAGAATATGCGGTGACAGAATCAACAGCACTTCCAATAATAACGTGTTGCAATAAAATACTTGATAGTAAATCCGTGTCAGCCAATAACATCGTGATTGTTTCTTCACCAATAAGTGAAAAAGCATCGTCGGTAGGAGCAAATACGGTGAAAGACGAGCTTTCATCGGCAAGCACCATATCTAGATCTGTCGCTTGTAATGCAGCAACTAGAGTTGTGAAGCTTCCATTTGCAACAGCTGTTTCAACAATATTCATTGTCGGCTCAATCATATCAGCTGGTGGAAGCAGAACCGCATCGATCACATGAATGATTCCGTTATCTGTTTGGATATCAGCAGTTGTCACCGTTACAGTATTTATCAGTAGATTATCACCATCAAGCGACAAACCAATTGAATCTCCATTAACCATTTCAACAGTTGTACCTGCAAGGCTAATTGCAGTAGCTGCATCAACTTCACTTCCAATTACATGGTATGTAAGAATATCAGACAATGTATCGGTATCTGCCAATAAGGCATCAATAGTTTCTTGACCTAATAATGCAAATGCGTCATCAGTTGGCGCAAATACTGTATAAGTATTCGCAATATTATCTAATGTTGCATCTAAGCCGGTTGCCTGTAAAGCTGCTACTAATGTAGTAAAGTTTCCATCAGAGACTGCTGCGTCTACAATAGATGTATGACTTACAGGTTCGAGTGTCATGGGATTATCAGGTGTAGTATTGCTTTTGTCATCGCTATTGCATGCTTGTAGTAAAAATATGCTTGTAACGATAATGAATATAGATTTTATATTATTCATTTTTCTATCCTCGTTTGTATGATTGAGGATATTTACGCTGGATAAAATCATTAAGATCACAAAAACTTTCAAAATAAATAATTAAATTATTTAAGTGATCTAAGGTGTTTAGTTACTCGTATTGAATGTATTGGTTAACATGGGAGGCGTGATATGAATTACTTAATTAGCGGAGGTACAGGTCTTATAGGACACAACTTAATCACAGCTTTAGCCAATGAAGGGAATAGGATTACAGTTTTAACAAGAAATAAATATAAGGCTAAAAAACTATTAGGTTCAAATATTAAGCTTATTGAACATTTATCAATTGATGATATTGAAAATCAGAATACGATAATTAATCTAGCTGGTGAACCTATTGCAGATAGGCGGTGGACTGATAGTCAAAAAAAGAAAATTTGCCAAAGTCGATGGGATATTACCAAGAAACTAGCAGAGTTAATAAATCTAGCTAAAAACCCACCAAGTTTATTCATTTCAGGCAGCGCTATTGGCATTTATGGTAGACAAGCTGACACTCCAATAGATGAATCATTCACACAATACCATCAAGAATTTACTCATGAAGTATGTTCAAGGTGGGAAGCGCTAGCGTTAGAAGCGAAATCAGATGTGACGCGTGTTGTAATTTTAAGAACAGGTATTGTGCTTGATCCTGAATCAGGTGCACTCGCGAAAATGCTTTTACCTTTTAAACTGGGCTTAGGCGGAAAAATATGCAACGGTCAACAAATTATGTCGTGGATACACATTGATGACATGATTTCTGCAATTTTACATATAAAAGATACACCATCAATAAAAGGTGCAATCAACATCACAGCCAATAATCCAGTTACAAACGCAGATTTTTCTCAAAATTTAGCAAAAGTACTCCAACGCCCCTTCTTTTTTACAACGCCAGCAGTACTTTTAAAAATTGTTTTTGGTGAAATGGCTGACTTATTGCTATTTGGTCAAAATGTTGTGCCACGTAAACTCATCAATAGCGGTTTTAATTTTAAATATCCCACTATTGATAACGCCTTAAAAAATTTACTTAATAAAGAGCCTTCTTCTAATAGTCTCAACTGAATTTTGAGCTACTAAAAAAATATTATCGGCATGATTTTCTGGAATGAGATTTATCAAAAAACAGGGTGATTTTTGCCACATCAAAACCTAACTTAGACATCGTAGTTTTATTGAACACTCTATATTCATCAAGCTGATACATCCAATCATCCATATCAAAAGTATAAGTATCACCATCAATAGGTACTAATAACTGATATTGCCAATGGAAAGCAAATCCCATTTGTTTTCCTTTGGCCACCCCCGGAACATCTTCAGCACCACCAATATATTCATCATTAGGTAACTTAGTTAGATGCCATGTTCGATAACTAATTTCACCATCTTGAAAATAAAAAACTTCTTCAAGTGTTCCTTCATTGTCTTTCCATGTACCCTCTAGTTCTACACAAAAACGTCTAGTTACCTTAGACGAATGTTCTTGAACCATTCCCCATGCTATAAGTTCTCCACTAAAATAAGTCTTAATATCAAACTTAGGGCTGGTACTTTTATACTCTGAAACATCAGCACTACAACTTACTAGTATTAACAACATTGACATTAAAAATAACCGTTGAAACAAAATCATAATGTATTACCTCCTAGTAATTTTTCTCGTAATTTTTCTTGGCTCGTTTTAGGAGATAGCCAAATATCTAAAAACAATTTACTAAACTCATGTTCATGTATGACACCAACCTGCATGTTATTAAAATAAAATATCGACACACCCTTTTTTACAAACAGAGTCAGTGAGTCACCAACTGAAATGTTTGGCCAAATTGATTTTAATTTAGGAAGATATTGAGCATATTGTGATTCAGGAACTTCTAAATGCTGCCATTGCTGAACGGTACGTTTGAGTAAATCATCTGAAGTGATGTCTTTTAAGTACTCTATTTTAAAGAGTATCAACTCTGGCGGATACTGATGTATATAATTGCCTGATTTGGTATACAAGCTACTATTATATATATCCCAAAATAATACTGAGAATTTTGCCCTACCTACTTCTTTAAATTCTAACTTGCAATAATCTGACAGGTGGCAATCAAGTAGCTCTTCACTACTTGCATCAGCTACTGATATTATTGAATTAATCAACATTATGAATATTAAAATTACATTACCCATATTTGACCTGACCATAGTGAATTTCTTTAAAATGAAAAAACAACACCATTAAAACAGACCAAATTGACGCTAAGATAAAATATGTTGTAACGTGGCTATAACCCAATTCAACAGCTGATAAAGAGGCTCCTCCAAGGTAACTTAATGGTGGAATAAAAAAGCCTATAATTACTTGAAGCAATGATGATTGCGCTAAAAATTGTAGACTATGTGCGACTGTTGCAGCGAAACAAGCCCAAAGGGTAATCAACCATAATGGAATGGAATGGTGTTCCGGAAATATTAAAATATCTAATGATAGCAATGTAGTATCAACTAATGTACCGATCACCACGATGGTTAAAATTAATTTCAATTCATTCTTCAAATCTTTGCAAAGATAAAGGTGTAAGCCTAGCCATAGTAATGACAAAGGTATAAAAATATTCCCGAGTAAAATCAAACCAAACCAAGATAGGTTAAATCCAAGCAAATTAAGCAGCATATTACAATTAACTATTAGACGTTTAATTATCTATACGTATGAATCAGTCATTTGGATTAAAATGGGAGCTAAAATTTTCGAGTGTACAAAAGGCGAATATTAATATTACTATGATCTTCAACTAAAGGACTGTCAGTTATTTCATCAGAAAACCATGTTCTCTGTATATTCAGCTGAGTAAAACCATTAAACAAAATTGGAGTAGAAATAGACAAACCAAAGCCGGTATTAAGGGCACTTGAACCAATAAACTCAGACCTGCTTTCATTTACCTCCTCTTTATCAACACCATAATAATAATCAACGTGATTACTGTCTAAATAACTTAACGTTAGTCGAGGTTCTACAAATATGGGGCCGAACCTAAAAGTATGAGAAAGTGCTGTAACAAGTTCAACACCATTTGAACGATTTAAAACATCAAACATTGACGAAATATTTATTTTCCA
The DNA here is from genome assembly GCA_023954655.1 of Colwelliaceae bacterium. GTDB lineage: Bacteria > Pseudomonadota > Gammaproteobacteria > Enterobacterales > Alteromonadaceae > Thalassotalea_H. The sequence continues at coordinate 1,622 of JAGSHH010000003.1, read as the reverse complement.
TTCATTGGCTTCATAACTAAATGCAGCACCAACGTCCATAGAAAACTTTCTATCTTTCATACCTACAAAAATATCACTATCGCTGTCGTCAAAACCCTGAAATCTAGGTGCTACTTGAATAAGGAAATTAAAGTCGGAAAACTGTGATACTTGGTAACTGATGAAAGGACCAAAAACTTTTAACTTTTCACCTTTGTAACCAATTATCGGTAAAGGTATCGTTCGTCTGTTATAGCCTTTATAAATTTCTTTGTTTGTACTAACACCAAGACCATATAAATATCCTGTGGTATCAAGTGACTTTTGCGCGATTGCAGAAAAAGGCAATAGTATTGTCATACATAATATAGATATATTTCTCATAAGTTTTAATTTTAGCCGCAACAAATTAACATCATTTTTGTGATATACGTTTTAGATTGCTTTTAGGATCTATGGAAATTATTCTCTTTGGCATTGAGGGCAAAAAACAGAGCTGCGGTTTGATTGTCTAATTTCTTCCAATACTTCCTGACAAACAAAACATTTTTTTCCTGCCCGACCATATACCTTTAATTTTTGAGCAAAGTAGCCTGGACGTCCATCCGCTTGTGTAAAATCTTTCAACGTTGTACCTCCCTGTTCAATAGCATCAGAGAGGACTTTTTTAATAATATCTGTTAATGAATTTAAGCGCTCTTCGGAAATACTCCCGGCTAAAGCATTAGGTAAAATTCCTGCTTTAAATAACGCTTCATTCGCATAAATGTTACCAACTCCAACCACCACAGGATTAGACATTAAAAAAGTTTTAATCGGCATTTTTCTATTGTTAGCTTTTTGAAATAAATAACCGTGACAGAAATCCTCACTTAAAGGCTCTGGACCTAGTTTAGCTAAAATTCCTTGTTCATCAATATGTTCTGCAAACCATAGAACCGCACCAAAACGACGTGGGTCGTTTAACCGTAATGCCTTTTGATTGACAAAAGCCAAATCAAAATGATCATGCTTAGCTACAGGTGTGCTGGCATCAATAACTCTTATCGTTCCAGACATGCCTAAGTGGATCAATAAAGTACCATGAGAGAATTCGATTAATAAATATTTTGAACGACGCTTTATCGATAAAACGTTGTGGCCCACAATACTTTGTACTTCATCAGGGATTGGCCAACGTAATTGTTTATGACGAACTTCAACATTCGTAACTTTTTGATTTATTATATGAGGGGTAATGCCTAAACGACATACTTCAACTTCTGGCAACTCAGGCATTTATCAGGTTCTTCTTTTGGTTAAAGGGCAAGTTTGTTTATACGTTCAACAAAAGCCTTAGCAAATCGCAATGGTGATTCGTCATCCATATTAAAATATAATGATGGCTCAATAAGCTCAGCTTCCATTAATGCAAAACCTTTTTGATGACGAACAAAGTCAACACGGGCATATAATGGCATTTGATGGAGTTTACTAATAGCAGCCATACATTGATTTGCATGTTCGACCAATATAGGCTCTGGCTCAATAGTAGTTAAGCGTCCACCATGTTCTTCTTGAACACGAAAATCATTATCTTTTGGTGTTTTTAAAATAGCGTGACTGTAATTTCCATTGAAATAAAATAAAGAATATTCACCTTC
>JAGSHH010000142.1 GCA_023954655.1 Colwelliaceae bacterium | reverse complement strand
TCACGACCGCGCATTACGCCGAATCTCGGGCGAATTTCGTCACGAAATTTTGTTTGAATTTGAAATAAATTGAGCGGTAATTGCTTATAGCTACTTATTTCAGTACTTACTAATTTAGTAATCACTTCTTCGTGTGTTGGACCTAAAACAAAAGGGCGTTTATGGCGGTCATTTAAACGTAATAATTCAGGGCCGTAATCTTCCCATCTGCCTGACTCTTCCCACAAGTCAGCAGGTTGAACCATTGGCATTAATGTTTCTAAAGAACCTGCTTTTTGCATTTCTTCACGCACAATATTTTCAACTTTGCGTAGTACTTTTAATCCTGTCGGTAACCATGTATATAACCCTGATGCTACATTACGGACAAGGCCAGCACGTAACATTAATTGATGACTGATCACTTCAGCATGAGCAGGAGTTTCTTTCTGGGTAGAAAGTAAGTATTGGCTAGTACGCATTAAAGGTTATTCCGTAAAAGGGGGATTATTATTTAGTACCATTATTCTATCAGGGCTGTAAGCGATGAAAAAGAGAAAATCGAGAGGATCAGAAGATTATTTATAGAATAATATTAACGGTTAATATTTTGATACCTATCTTGTCATCTTTTTAACAAAAACCACTACGAATAGGGCTATAGTAAAACTTCCAGTAAACGCCTCTATAGCAGCTATTGCTCGTGATATACCCACTGGAGTAAAGTCTCCATAACCAAGAGTAGTAAAGGTTACAACAGAGTAATATAAACATGAGAGAAATAGGGAGAAATTTTCACTGATTGGTTTTGCCGAATCATAATAAATGATATCACCTTGATAATTTAAGCCTGTAAATGTGTATAACATCGCACAAACTAAAATTAACAGCATTGAAATTCCGACAATACGAATAGGGGCTTCGCCGTAACCACAAAATAAATCAACCATTTTTGAATTGAATCGCTTAATACTTAATTTAGGCATTTGCATTCGACGCATAGTTAGCTCGCGTTGAATTAAATCACCCGACATCGTAAATATTCCTTCATACTCTGCATGTTTTCTTAGATCACGGTAAATTTCTTCTGCTTGTTCTAAATAGTCTTTTGCGTCTTTTTTGTTACCTTCTTTGATGAATTTATGTGCTTTTATTTCTTGGGATAATCGTCTACCCACGACTAAATTTTCAATTTTACAGCCTTTCCATTTCATGCCTAATAGGTTTGCATTTTCGACATTCGCACAGTTAAGATTTGCATAACGTAGGTCTGCTTTCATTAAGCTAGCATTCTTTAGGTTGATATTGAAAAGATGTGCACCTGATAGGTTTGCTCGATAAAAGTCGGCGTATGAAAAGTCAAAACCTTCTTTGTGATAATGATTTACCAAATCAATTTTCGATAAGTCGACCCCTTTTAAGCAGATGCCCCGCGTCATACCACCTGAACGAGTATGCTCAATAAGCGCTTCTTTAATTTCAGGGCCTGATTTATCTACGCTTTTATCGTGCCAATAACAAAAGTGTGAATTTCTTGTTGTTTCATCAGTACATTCAATTCCATCAGGATCGTCATACTGGCATAAACGAATATTTTTATTCATAAATACAGTATAGTAAGGCTCGATGAATTTTCTAATATATTGTCCATAAAGGAATTAACGTGATAACTAATATAATTAAAGTGAATTATAATGATAAACAGCAAGGAGAAGATCTGCTTTATTGTTTATGTGAATATGCTTTAGACCCCATGGGTGGAGGAGAGCCATTAACAACAGAGGTACAAGAATCACTTCTAATAGCGCTACAAAAACAAACAAATGTTTTTAGTGTTCTTGCTTATGTAGATGGCAAGCCTGCAGGTTTAGTTAATTGTGTAGAAGGTTTTTCAACGTTTAATGCTAAACCTTTAGTCAATATTCATGATGCGGTTGTTCTCAAAGAATTTCGTCGACAAGGACTCACTGAAAAAATGTTTAGTTTAGTTGAGGAAATTGCTCAAAATAAAGGGGCTTGTAAATTAACCCTAGAAGTTTTAGAAGGAAATGTTATTGCGCAGAATGCTTATCAAAAATTAGGTTTTGCAGGTTATGAACTTGACCCATTAATGGGCAAAGCTGTATTTTGGCAAAAGAAAATAGCTACTAAATAGTGATAAATGTGCATTATTTGTTATTAACCAGTATTGCAATATTACTATGGGCTAGTCTAGCTTCGTTGGCTCTATCATTAAATCATATACCACCATTTTTTGTTTTATCTTTAAGCTTACTCATAGGTGGGAGCTTATCTCTCCCACGTTGGCGTTCATGGCAATTTCAGCCCTCACTTTTATTTATTGGTGTTGCCGGGATATTTGGTTATCATTTTTTATTGTTTATGGCCCTACGCCTAGCGCCTGCAGTGTCAGCAAATTTACTTAATTATTTGTGGCCATTACTTATTCTATTGATGACGCCATTATTTTTTAAAGAATTTAAGCTGACGAAGCTTCATATTATTGGTGCGTTGATTTCATTTGTTGGTGCTGTTTTTCTGATTAGTGATAGTAATCAAGATTGGTCGACAGAATATTTGGTTGGATACTTTCTTGCTGTTTTAGCCGCTATTACTTGGTCAAGTTATTCTTTATTATCTAAAAAGTTTAGTCGTTTCGGCTCCGCAACAGTAGGACTGTTTTGTTTAATTTCAGGAGTCATGTCTTTTATTTCACATCTTATTTTTGAAGGAGATGTTTCATTAACTCATAAAGATACTTTAATGATCTTTCTTTTAGGTATAGGTCCAATGGGCGTTGCTTTTTATAGTTGGGATAGGGCAGTTAAGAAAGGGGACCCTAGGGTTATAGCAACTTTGTCTTATTTGACACCGCTAATCTCTACATTTTTATTAATAATAGTTAATAAACAACCAATTACTCAAGCAATTATTTGGAGTATGTTAGCGATTGTTTTTGGTGCTTTTTTAGCTAATTTATCTGCTATATCAGCAAAAACTCAGCGACATAAAAAGTAATATTAGCTGGGCTCTTAATGTAATTAAAATGAAATACGCTTACGTCTACCTGGTAGCACTGTATCTTCTTTAATTTCTTGAGTGTACTTTTTTTCTTTCGACGATTTTCGTTTATTCATCTCTGTCTTTAATGATTTTTCAGGCTTAATTGTTTTAACTTTTTTTACATCCCTAATAGGAGAAGAACAAGTCACTTCGATAACCTCTCCGTTAAATTCAATAATGTCTTGATGGTAAACCTTTTTGCGCTTTTGAAATTCTACTTCACCATTTACATATACATAGCCTTCACTGATCACTATTTTTGCTTCTCCACCACCGCCAACCATATTGGCAATTTTAAGTAGCTTACATAATTCAATAGGTTGATATGAAACTTCGATTAGGCTGATATCTTCCAAAACTATTCCTTGATGAATGACTTCGCATCTATTTTAATCTTGATCTGTTAAACAGTACAGAGCTTCATCATGCACATATCAATATTTATACTAATAGATACATAACAGTTACAAAATTAATAATAAAAGTTATTGTATGGTGAATATATTTCTGTACAATGCGCCGCAGCTAGAAACGGCAAAGTACTTGAAAGGGTATTACGCAAAGCAACCGGTCTAAGGACAATAGTCTACGACAGCGGAGTTACCTCAGCAGAACCTTTTTTATATAGGTGAACATGTGTAACTAGTACTAACGTTTCTTTAATTTGAATTGTTTATATATTACTTAAGGTTATTACATGAAATCTATCATTGCAGTTATCACTTTCTCTCTTTTATCAGTTACTTTTGCTCCTAAAGCCGAAGCTTCAAACGTAGCACAAAATTTATGTGATTATGTAAGTCATGATAATAAATCAAAACTACGTAGCTATTTAAAAAGTAATAAATTAAAAATCCGTAAGGTTTTCGGTGGTGTTTCTTGTAATGGTAAAAACTTATTAGAATTTGCCGCTGAAAGAAATGCAACTAAAACTGGTGCAATGATTATTGGTAAACTATCGAAAAAAGTTGTTGCAAGCAATCTTGTTTCTATTTCTTCAAGTGAATTAGCTTTAATTGCTGAAAAGCGTGTAAGTAGCTAATTAAAAGAGTTTATAAAAAGGCGAATGCTACTTGTAGCATTCGCCTTTTTTGATCTTTGTATTCTTATAATTGTTTATTTATATTGTTCAATAACATTTTCTACGGTCATTATGCCAAACATCACTTTTTTAATGAATGACTCTGAGCTTGATACTAAATTATAATTTGGATGTTTAGACCATACATTTTGTAATTTTTGGTCTAACTCAATAGCTGCTTGTTCTGATTCATTTCGTATAGGATTATTACTCTTGATACTTTCACCAGATTTAGCGGCTGTTTCAAAAAATATCACTGCATCATAACGAGCAAATTCTTCTTCGATACTCGTGTTCATTTTCTGAAAAAAATCACTTTGTTCACCTGGCCAATAAGCTAAACCATCTAAACTTCCTCTGTCACAAAGTATTAAGCACTCAGGGTGTGTTGCTCGTTGAATATCTTCGAGATTCTTTTGCAAATGGTAAATGGCAGTTTGTTGAGCTTTTAATACTTGTATATCAGAAGAGCGTTCAATGCCTCCGCTGAAAATCATCGTGGCAGCTTCTGGTACCGAAGCTATTTTCCCAGAAAATTCACGCCTTATTAAATCAAGTGCCGTTGTTTTTCCGCCTCCAGGACCACCAGTAAGTACAATACGTTTTTTTATATTTGAAATATTCATAATAATTTTATTGGGTACTTATTTTCAGTATGATCACTTGTAGTTATAATGTTAATCAAACAATGCGTTGATTGATAGACTTTTCAATATAAACGGCAATTGATTTTGACGTTGGCGTAAAAGATTTGTCACCTACACTTTCTAAAGGTACAAGTGGGTTAGTTTCAGGATAATAGGAGGCTAAGTTGCCACGAGGAATATCATAAAAGCACACTTTAAAATCTGATACGCTCCTAGTTTGGTTATCGTTCCATATAGAAGTGATTTTAACGAGGTCACCTTCATTAAGTAACTGTTTTTTTGCATCTTTTTTATTGATAAATAAAATTTTTCTTTCGTTAGCTATCCCTCTATAACGGTCATTCATACCATATATTGTTGTATTATATTGATCATGAGAGCGTAAAGATTGCAACGTGAATGTTGTTTTATTATTTTGAGATTCATGTTCTGCAAAAGCGTGAACAATTTGATGAGGTAACTTGTTTGAAGAAAAAAGTGCTTTTTTTACATGATTATTCCAAATCAAATTAGCGGCACTATTACCAAGATAAAAACCACCTGCTTGTTCTATTTGTAAATTAAAGTCCGTGAAATAGGGGATGGATTGACTAATCAGCTGTCTTATTTTGCTATAATCACCTGCTAATGCTAACCAATCAATATTATTTCTTGGAGCAGCTTTTTTTGCCAATGTTTCCTCAGCCATATGAGCTACAATACTGGTTTCAGATCTTATGTTAGTTGAAATTGGTGGCACATTACCTTTTGATGCATGAACCATACTAAAAGTATCTTCAACAGTAATTTTTTGCTCTCCTGATTTTTGTATATCAATTTCTGTTCTGCCCAAACATGGTAATATAAGAGCATCTTTACCTATCAATAAGTGACTACGGTTTAATTTAGTACTGATTTGAACATTGAGCTCAGTATTTTTAATTGCTTGGTATGTTTGATTTGTATCTGGAGCTGCAGCAGCTATATTCCCACCTAAACAAATTAAAACTTTACTCTTTTTATTCAGAAAGGCTTTAATTGCATGGTAGACATTATGACCGTTTTCCGTAGGTAACGATTGGTTGGCTATCAAAGACATTTGTTCAATAAAAGTTTTATTAGGTTTTTCATTGATCCCCATTGTACGATTGCCTTGCACATTGGAATGTCCGCGAACAGGGCATAATCCCGCACCTTTTTTACCTATGTTTCCACGAAGAAGTTGTAAGTTAACAATTTCTTGAATGGTATCAACAGAATGCTTATGTTGAGTTATCCCCATTGCCCAAGTGCAAATGACATTATTTGAAGATAGATAGATCTCTGCAGCATGTTCTACTTCTAATTGTGTTAAACCTGATTGCTCTATTATTTGTTGCCAAGAAGTATCATTAACAACTTTGCAATAGTCATTAAAGTTTTTGCTTTGTTCTTGAATAAATTCATTAGCTAATATTGAAGGTTGACCTTGACTGATTTTTTTTTCATTCTTGTCAAGTATCACTTTTACCATACCGCGAATTGCTGCCATATCACCACCTAACTTAGGTGTAAAATAAGCATGACTTATTTTAGTAGCTTTAGGCGTTAATAACTCTATCGGATCTTGTGGGCTTGCAAAACGTTCAAGGGCAACTTCTTTAAGGTTGTTAAAACTGACAATTTTACAGCCCCCACGAGCTGACTTTCGTAGGGCATTCATCATTCTTGGGTGGTTTGTTCCTGGGTTTTGCCCAAAAACAAAGATTGCATCAGCGTGATCAAAGTCATCTAAAGTTACTGTACCTTTACCAATGCCAATTGCTTCTGTTAAAGCGACTCCACTGGCTTCATGGCACATGTTAGAGCAATCAGGAAAATTATTAGTGCCGAACATTCGACCAAATAATTGGTACAAAAATGAAGCTTCATTACTTGCTCTACCAGAAGTATAAAATTCAGCTTGGTTTGGTGACGTTAAATTATTGAGATGTTTTGCTATTAATTCAAAACTTTCTTGCCAAGAAACTTCTTCATAATGATCTGTTTTACTATTGTAACGAACTGGTTGACATAATCTTCCTTGATACTCTAGCCAATAATCGCTTTGTTTCATTAACTGGGTGACTGAGTGTTCTTGAAAAAAGTTAGCATCAACTGTTTTGCTTGTGGATTCCCAAGCAATTGCTTTTGCACCATTTTCACAAAATTGCAGCAAGCCTTCTTTTTGATCTCCCCAAGCACAACCTGGGCAATCAAAACCTTCATCTTTATTGGCCTTTAAAAGGCTTTTTATATTTGTTTGTGGCTGTTGGCTTTGAATTATATGTTTCAGAGTAGATTTTAAAGATGAAATTCCGCCAGCCTTTTTAGGCTTTTTATGAAAATGGCTTTTATTAGAGTCACTAGTAGACATTATTTTTCCTTTGATGGTGGCATCATTCGCCATTCGCCATGGTATAAATTAAAAGACTCACTGGTTGCAAAACCGATTAACGTTAAATTAAACCTTTTAGCTGCTAATATTGCTAAGTCAGAAACAGCGCCTACTGCTATTATTACACCTATTCCTGCCATAATTGCCTTTTGAACTATTTCAAAACTGACTCTGCTACTGACAACCAAAGAGATCTTATTTTCAATGCCTTTATTAGTATTCATTGGAAAATTGTCATTTTTAAAAATTAATTCACCGATGACTTTGTCCACAGCATTATGTCGACCAATATCTTCTTTTATATCGAGTAAATTGCCTAATTGATCAAAAATAGCTGCAGCGTGTGCTCCACCTGTTTGATGAAAAGCTTGTTGATTCTCTTTCATAATATTAGGCCAAAAGCCTAATTTTTTAGCATCTAACCATTCAATTGCTCTTGGGCTATTAGGAGGGGACTTTAATTCTAATGATTTCAAGGATGTAGTTCCGCATAAACCACAGCTGCTATAAGTAATTAAATAGCGCTTTAATGTGTTTAAATCTACTTTTATATTTTTATTTAATCTAATTTCCCAAAGGTTTTGATTTTTGCTCGTCGGTAATTCATTTTGGGCGATATTATTGTTTTCTAAATGGTCTTTATTTGTCTCATTTTGTTCAATTATTATTTCATCGATATCAGCAATGTTCTTAATAACACCTTCACTAAAAAGAAGCCCTAATATAAGTTGCTTATCATTACCTGGTGTTCTCATGGTGATAGAAAATATAGTTGAGGATAATTGCTGAGAAATTAGTTTTCCATTTGTTACAGATTGATAATAACTGAGACGTAATTGTAATGGTTGCTCTTTGATGACTAAATCATTGCTAATCTGTCGAATACCACTGATGTAAGTTACTTTGTTTGTATTTTGAACTGGTTTATCAGGCATATTTTTTATACTAATTTTGATTGGTATTTCTCATCGGCTAATAGCTTAAATGTATCACTTTACCTTTGCTTAATACTATCATCTAAATGCTTTTTACAATCAAATTACTTTATAGAAACTTACACATATAATGAAATGCTTCATTATCACAAGTATCAGGCAGAGAAATCGAATTTAATTTGAATAATTAATGTTAATGTAAAATTTTTATACTTTGAGAAATACATTTAATTGAGGTTGTTTTTTTAGATAGCGTTTATAGCGCATATGTAAATGCTCGGGAAGATTACTTACTATTTTATCGGATTGTAGTTTTATCAAGCTATTTTTAAGATAAAAAGGTAATAATTTTTCAGTTGAGAAACAAATTAAAGGTAAATGTTGCCTTTGAGCATATTGTAACAATTGACTAGCCAAACCTTGCCTTTGATATTGTTGCTTGACTACTAAAGCATGTAAAAAGTAATGCTGATGATGTTGCGCTATTTTTGAAATGATCACTGATGCGATTATTTCTTCATTGTTTTTTAAAAAATAACAGCTGTCATAACCAAGAAAGCTTGCCGAATAATGTTGAGATTTATAAAAGCGTAAAATAGCTTTTTTATCTGACTTTTGAGCGATTATAACTAACAATAAATGTTGATTTTAGTGTAATTAATTCAATTTATTATATTAGAGTGATATAAAGTGTATGCCAAGTGTTTTTATAAAGAGTGCTCTTGGTAAATTATGTAGAGTTTAAGTTTTTAACTTAATAAAAATTAATGTTTAATAGCAAAGTATTGAGTTTTGTCCATTAGAAGAAAGGTGTTATTTTTGAAAAGTGTTAAAGGTTTTACGTTAATTGAGTTAGTTGTTGTCATCGTTATTTTAGGTATCCTTTCTGCAACAGTATTACCTAAGTTTATTAATTTACAGAGTGATGCT
>JAGSHH010000126.1 GCA_023954655.1 Colwelliaceae bacterium | reverse complement strand
GCCTAATCCTAAAGTGCCTGCAAGTGAGCAAGCTTCATGAGAGATACCTTCCATCAAGCAGCCATCGCCTAAAAAGCAATAAGTAAAATGGTCAACTACTTCATGACCTTCACGGTTAAATTGTGCCGCTAGTGTTTTTTCAGCAATAGCCATACCGACAGCATTTGATATTCCTGCACCCAATGGTCCTGTAGTTGTCTCTACACCAGGGGTATATCCATACTCAGGGTGGCCTGGCGTTTTAGAGTGTAACTGACGAAAATTCTTTATTTCTTCAATAGGTAAGTCATAACCTGATAAATGTAGAAGAGAATAAATTAACATTGAACCATGCCCATTTGACAATATAAATCGATCACGGTCAGCCCAATTTGGGTCATTAGGGTTATGCTTCAAAAAGTCACGCCATAAAACCTCGGCGATGTCAGCCATGCCCATTGGGGCACCAGGGTGACCTGATTTTGCTTTTTGTACTGCATCCATACTTAATACACGGATGGCATTGGCGAGTTCTTGACGCGACGGCATAATTGCTCCAACTAATATTTTTCAAAAATGAGGGTATAAAAACTGCCGCTATTTTCACCTAGAGTACCCCTTAACTGCAAATGTTATTACGTTATTTATTATAATTTCTTGATAAAAACAGCATTTAGTAAGTTAAATAAGGAATATTTGTAATCACTCTATAATTTTAACCGTGTTAATGTCTTGTAAAGCTCTAATCTTAGAGCAATTGAATCCCCTAAAAACAATAATCACTATTTCTGTAATATTGTTTAAAAGTGCAACTTAACGATAATTGAGAGGTAAATTTAATGAAAAATGCCTTAAAAGCTATCATTTTCAAGTTTTTCTATTTAAATCATTGAAATAGGATTATTTATCGTATAAGTTTTAACCGCAGTAAGATTTACAACAAAAATAAAACCTGCTGGCAGGATCGAATAATGAATAAGTCGTCTTCAAAAGGAGTCAAGCTGACAACAGTAATATTTGCCGTATTAGTATTAGCTTTGTCGGCTATATTGAGTAATACCTCAGTAGCTGAAGACATGGATGTAGTGAAAGAACAATCGAATTAATTTTCGATTATTATATTATTGGAACCCCGCATTAGCGGGGTTTTTTATACCTTAAATAAATATAATTTAATCAAAATTATATTTATTTAAGTGTTTCTAAAGCTATAAATAGTAATTGAAATTATTTTTGGCGTCCCCTACAGGAATCGAACCTATATCTAAGACTTAGGAGGTCCTTGTTTTATCCATTAAACTAAGAGGACGAGTTCATTTTATACTACCAAGAGCAATACTTTGTAAAGTATGGCAATTAATAAGGTTTAATACCTTACAGCTAAATCTTGTAGTTGAATATTATCAAGTACTTCACCTTTAGTAGTAACAGCAGTTGCACTTTGCTCAGAGACTTGAGTGATTTTGACAGTGAAAGGGCTAACATTAAATCCAGCATATGTTTTTCCTGAATCTGAAATGAAATTTTTAACATGAAGCAATGAAAATTCATCACCTTCCTTCACACCGTGGCGATTACCCAAATTGATCATTATTTCATTACCTGAAACTTTAACAATTTTACCTCTTGTTGGTTGACACATCATATTGTCATCAATATCTGTAATGACATTACTTAAAGTTTGATCGATTATATTGCCGTATTGGCTTTGCCAAAAGGTATTTGAATTAACATCAACTTGAGCTCGCTTTGTAAACCCCCAAGGTGCAGAACTTTGGTAAGACTTTTTAAAAACAAGCTCACCATTAATACCGTTGTATATGTAAATACTAAAATTGAAATGACGGTCATAGATACTTTCTTGCCAGAACTGCCAGCTATTATTTTCTTTACCCGCAAAAGAAATATCTTCAATTTCAGAAAATAACACGTATTGGCTATCACTAATTTCGGCAAGTGAAGTAGTTATTTTTTTAAGTTTTTCAGCTTCTAAACTATTATTATATCGAGAAAACTCTGAGCTGTTTTTTAAAAAAAGTTTGGTATTTAAATATAGGCCATCATTACTTATTCTTTTTGCCAGTTTTTTAACAATTACATTATCTAGTTGATAAATTCCACCTACATTAGCTTGCTCTCGTCTTTTAATATGGCTTTTAGTGATAAGTAATGACTTTCGATAATCTGCAGAGAAACATTGACGCTCTTTAGGGAAGATATCTGCACGAATGGTAACGGTTACCATATTCCCACTATAAGTTTCATCAATTAATTCAAATGAATTAACATCGCCACTGGCTCTAATATTGATTTCATCTTGAGTTAATAAACCATTAACTACTTGCTGCACACTTGATACGGATGCTCCTGCGACTAAAAGCGCTTTTTTTAGTGCATTTTCTATTGCTTTACTTTTTGCTGCTTGATTACTGCTGCTAATAAATGCATGCCCTTGAGTCTCATACCATTGAGCATGAGTTGACAAATTAATTATTATTGTGAATAAAATTAAAACTAAGCCACGCATATATATTCCTACTTTTCTCAAATCTTGGTGTAAATTATGCTTTTCATTACGTAATAATAAAAACAGAATTCACATAAAAAATTTTACAGGTTAGTTAGGTTGACCATGAAGGCTACCTTTAACATTATTTAAGCACGTTTTATGCCTATATTTACCAATGGGAAAGTTGGCGTAATTTGTGCTTATAATATCGTAAACGTTTTCCGTTGTAATTGAGGAGAGCCCAATGAAAAATTGGCTAATTATATTATTGGTACCTGTATTGGTATCGTGCAGCATGATTTCATCAGAAGATGATTTTTATCGAATCTCACACCAAGAAAGAAGCGAAATAGACAGTTATGAATTACCAAAGCATGCAATCAATGATGTTGTAAAAGGCCTTGCATATCAGATGCTTGAAAGTAGCTCGTTTGTCAATCCTCAAACACCAATAGCGGTTGCATCATTTGTTGATTTAAAAGATTTGGAATCGACTAACTGGCTTGGAAATCAACTTTCCGAAAATTTTATTCACGAATTACAACGTCATGGTTTAATCATTGTTGACTTTAAAACTACAGGTCATATTCGAGTCACTAAAGAAGGTGATTATGTATTTACTCGAGACTGGAAAGAATTACCTGAACGCCAGATAATTGACTACGTTGTTAGTGGAACCATGATGAAACAAGAAAATGGAATAATGGTAAATGCTCGAATGATTGGTATGCAATCAAGGGTTGTTGTTGCAACAGCACAATCATTTATACCAAATTGGGTTCTTGGAGATGAAATAATAAATAATGAAAATATCGTGATGAAAGATGGCATGCTCTTGAGAAAGAGTGAAATGCTAACGGATGATAATCGTGCGGTTGAAATTCACCAATAGTAGGTATGTACTTATGAATAATGCACTTTTAAATGTTACAATAGCAAAAGCTATATTTGTTGGAGTTATAATTATTACCCTGAGCAGTTGTAGCACTATTTATGATAAACATGTGCAATGGCAAACGGTAAAACCAGAAACTTTCCCAACTATTACTGCTATTGGCCAGGCCCCTATTAGTTTACAAAATTCTACTAATGATACACAGCGAATGTTAATGGCAATTAATGCTTCCAAAATTGCTGCATATGCTGAACTTGCTGAACAGGTATATGGACAGAAAATTAATAGTACAACTACAATGTCTAATTTATTATTGGGTGATCAAGAACTCACTGCATCGATTCAAGGGGTTATTCGAGGAGCTAAAGTAATAAAAAGTTACCCTGTAGGGGATACATATACTACTGAGTTACATTTAGACTTTAAAAATGTTTACGATATATACATGGCTTCTAGTCGAAATAAAGAGATTAAAAGTATTCGATATTACTAAATACCTCAATTAGTTATGATTAAATAAATTACATATAAAAACACCAGCTAATAGCTGGTGTTTTTATATGTAAATCTTATTAACTATTAGGCTTTTATTCCTAAACTACTAAGGCCACCACTAGTTTTACCCTTACTGTCATATGTCATTGACGATTTATTATGATTTTGTAAAAGAGATGTTTTCATACGCTCAACAGCTAATTGTGAATGAGCGATGACTTGACCATTGACATGATTTTTTTCTTTACATCGAAGTAGCGTATCTTCAATTGTTTCTAGGAGACCTTTGAATACTCCTTGAGACTTTTCTTTTTTAAATGTAATGCTTTGCTCAAATTGTTGATCAAGAGTTTGAATCGCCAGTAATAACTGATTTTTTTTCTCAGTTATTTCTATTAATTTTTCAGGGTCTTGTTGTTGTAAAATATCTTTTTCAGTATCAATGATAATTTCTAACTGTTCTAACTGTGTTAACTGTTTTTCAATTAATGATAAATGGCTTGATTCAGTAGACACTTATAAAATCCTTAATAAATACGTTGAACAAAATATTTTAGCCAAGTTTAAATTCGAAGCCTGCAATGCTGGCTGCTAATTTTTCTGGGTTGATTTTATATTCACCTGAAATGATCGCTTTTTTTAGCTGCTCAACTTTCTCTTGATTTACAGCTGAACCTTCATTCGCTTTTTTCTGTAGCTCACCCAGTTTTTTGGCTTGCGGAGTGATAGATACAGAATCTTTGCTGGCAACTTTAGCTTGTTCGCTCATGTTAGAGTTTTGTGCAGCTTGTTGTTTAACTTGAGACTGCTGGTCAATTTTTTGCTTTACTTGACTACTGTTGGGCAAGTTATTGATATTTATAGCCATAATTAATTCCTATCGGCAATTAAACTTTATTTCTATCTTTTTATCGGCGAATAGCCTAAATTCTTTAATAAATATTATAGATTAATTACTACTTGGTTAATAGCTTTTACTTGTGCATTTATTGTCCTACCTGAACGAATGTTTTTCACTTTTACTTGTTCACCTAATGTTGCATTCTTAAGAGCAATGCCAGCAGTTTTTACTATAAAATTATTAGACTGAGCGATGATTGTAACGTTTTCATTTTTGCAAACCGCGCAAATAGATTTTTTTGTAATGACAGAACCTTTAGATAGCGTTCGTTTAGATCTAGCACCTATTACTAATTTTATATCGTCTATAATTTCATTCCTGATTTTACTGCGTTCACGCCAATCAATTTCAAGATTAGATTTATTGAGAATTGTTCCTTTATTGATTTTGTTTTTCGTCACTAAAACAGGGATTGTAGTAACAACTTTTACAGGAAGAAAAATATGCCATGGCTTTGAACTAGAACAAGAAATTTTAACATTTACATTTCTACTTGAATAGTTTTCAGGTATATTTGCCGACAATGGAATTGAGCAAGGTTTTATAGTGATCCTTGAGTCAATTGATGAAGGTAAAACAACTAACTTTCCTTTATTTGGAACAGGCGTATTAGTTTCTACGTACTCCTTAGCAAAATTTATAATAAATTCGCGATCATAACTATTCGCAAATGATTTTGACGAAAAACAGTCAATAAATAGTAAAAAAGTGATAAATATCTTTAATTTGCTCATAATTTTTGTAATCTATTACTATGGAAATGTAAATACTCGTCTATGCTTACATAGAGATATCGTAAATGAATAATTAGTGTCAATTTTTCGGCAATTAATTTCATAAACTATTTACAATCAAGAACTGTGCCTTTTGAGTATATAGTATCAAATAAGGCCGTTTATAAGAGGTTTGTATGGCAGGAATTTTAGACTCGGTGAATCAACGTACCCAGCTAGTGGGACAAAACCGACTTGAGCTTTTACTTTTTAAATTAGTGGGCCCGCAACGCTATGGAATTAATGTTTTTAAAGTACGAGAAGTGATGCCATGCCCTCGTTTAACTTCATTGCCTAAGCAAGACCAATACATTAAAGGAGTTGCTCATATTCGTGGGCAAACAATTTCTGTTATTGATTTAAGTAAAGCAACTGGAGGCCTTGAAATCATTCCTGATGAGAATTCGTTTGTTATCATTGCCGAGTATAATAGAAGTGTACAAGGTTTTCTCGTTGCGGGTGTTGAGCGAATTGTCACGCTAAGTTGGCAAGATATCATGCCTCCTCCTGAAGGTGCTGGTAAATCGAGTTATCTAACAGCTGTAACAGAAATAGATAAACAAATGGTCTCAATTTTAGATGTCGAAAAAATTCTTAATGAGATAAATCCTATTTCAACAGAGCTTAGTGAAGACGTTAAAGATGAGAGCGTTGGAGAAAGCCTTGGAGAAAGGGTGATTATGATAGCTGATGACTCTACTGTCGCACGAAATCAAGTCAAACGCGCTTTAGAACCTCTTGGCTTAAAAATGGTTTTAGCTAAAAATGGTCAAGATGCCTTAGATCAATTGAAAGCTTTAGCTGAAGGTTGTGATTCTATTTCTGAAAAAGTGGCGCTACTGATATCAGATATTGAAATGCCTGAAATGGATGGCTATACATTAACGGCTGAAATTAAAAGTAATGAGCAATTAAATAAGATGCCAGTTATCCTACACACTTCTTTAAGTGGAGTCTTTAATAATGCGATGGTTGAAAAAGTAGGTGCAGAAGATTTTATTCCAAAATTTCATCCCGATGAATTAGCTACAGCAGTCAAGAAATGGTTGAAGCCTAGTGATAAATAATTATCTTGAACAAGTGATTGTAGGGTGGAAATAATATAGTGTCAGCCAGACAACTTGATGATAAAAGTTATCATCAGTTTAGAGAATTCCTAGAACAGCAGTGCGGTATAGTTCTGGGAGAAAATAAACAATACTTAGTAAAAAGTCGCCTTGCTCCATTAATGGCCAAATTTAATGTTAACTCATTAGGCGATCTAGTATCTAGAACATTAAGCCCAACAGAGCGACAGTTACGTGCTGCTGTTATTGATGCAATGACAACAAATGAAACATTATGGTTTCGTGATGAATATCCATTTGAATTACTTAAAGGTCGTTTATTTCCAAGCTTTAAAGATAAAAGAACACCTTTAAAAATATGGTCCGCCGCTAGTTCTTCTGGCCAAGAGCCATATTCTATTGCAATGTCAGCATTAGAATATCAACAAAGTAAACCAGGTAGCCTTTCTGGAAATGTTCAAATTATTGGCACTGATATTTCTAATACCATGTTAGAGCATTGTAAATATGCTCATTATGATTCCTTAGCTTTATCTCGTGGTTTATCGCCAGAGCGGAAAAAATTATTTTTCGAGAATGGTGATAATGGTATGTTAAAGGTTAAAGATTCAGTCAAAAAATCAGTTAACTTTCGTCAACTAAACCTTTTAGGAAGTTATAGTTTGATGGGACGATTTGATATTGTTTTCTGTCGTAACGTATTGATTTACTTCGCTCCTGAAATTAAGATGCAAATACTTTCACAAATTCATGGGGTGTTAAATCCAGGTGGCTATTTGTTTTTAGGTGCCTCAGAATCTTTATCCAATTTAAATCAAAATTTTGAAATGATCCGTTGTAATCCAGGCATTGTTTATCAAAAAAAATAACATCTCCCACCTCTTATAATTTTTAATGGCATAAATATTGAATAGTTACCTTCATTAGATTGGAGGTAGCATTATGGCTATTAGTTTTGAAAAAGCATTTGGTATTCACCCTGCAAGTTTGCAAGTTCGTGCAAAGAATGCCGAAGTTATTGCTGGAAATATTGCTAATGCAGATACCCCTGGCTACAAAGCTAAAGGTATGGATTTTAAATCTGCTTTAGCTCAAGCGGCAAGTCGGCAACAGTCAGGCATGTCTCGAACCCATGAAAAACACTTTGATGTGCGCACCGAAATAAATAATGGTGTAGATTATCGTGTTCCAAATCAACCAGATACAGGTGATGGCAATACTGTTGATTCACAAGTGGAACGAAACTTGTATTTAGAAAACTCAATGCACTATCAATCGAGCATTCAATTTTTAAACGGTAAAATTAAAGGCTTGAAAAAAGTGATTTCTGGAGGGCAAGGCTAATGAGTTTATTTAATGTTTTTGATGTATCTGGCACTGGTATGAGTGCTCAGTCGGTACGGTTAAACACTACAGCAAGTAATATAGCGAATGCAGATAGTGTTAGTAGTAGCATCGATCAAACATATCGTGCTCGTCATCCAGTTTTTGCCGCAGAGATGCAAAAAGCTGCCGCAGGGCAAGATCAATCAGTTGGTGTGAAGGTTCTTGGTATTGTTGAGAGTAACAAACCTTTGAATGTTGAATATTCACCTGAACATCCAATGGCAGATGCCGATGGTTATATTTATAAACCTAACGTGAATGTGATTGAGGAAATGACCAATATGATTTCTGCTTCTCGTTCATATCAGACCAACATACAACTGGCTGAGTCAGCAAAAAATATGTTGAATAAAACTTTACAGTTAGGTCAAAGATAATTTCTAGTTAGGAGTAATTATGGAATCGGTAACAGGCGGTAGCCCATTAGACGGTATGCGTTGGAAGCAGGAAGAAACGAAAGTTTCTGACGGTAATCAAGGTATGTTAACGCAAGAAGATTTTTTTGCTTTGCTAACACAAGAGCTTGCACATCAAGATCCAACTAACCCTACTGATAATAACGAAATGATTTCTCAAATGACGGCGTTCTCAACGACTGATGGCGTTAATCAGTTGAATGATCAATTTACAAGCTTCGCCACATCTATGTCATCAAGTCAGGCATTGCAAGCATCTTCATTGGTAGGTAGAAGCGTATTGGTCGATGATAATGTTTTTGGTATGGCATCCGGAGATGAAGTTAAAGGGAAACTTGTTTCAGATAAGCCTGCCAGTAACGTTAATATTTATGTTGAAAATGCTGCGGGAGAGATCATTCAAACAGTCCCTGTTGGTGATGTAAAGGCAGGGGAGTTTGGTTTTACCTGGAATGGCATGGCTTCTGATGGAGAGCCTGCAGCGTCTGGAGCGTATCGTTTTAGAATTGCTGGTTTAGTAGATGGGCAGGCTTCTGAATTACAAGTCATGACATATCGCAAAGTTGATAGTGTTACGTTGGCAGGAGCAGGTGGGAATATTGTATTAAACCTAAATGGTGGTAGCTCAATGGCGTTGACTGATGTTGTTGAAGTTTCAGAAAGTTAATTAGAATTTTATAACCAATTTAGGTTAGGAAAAAAATTATTTAAAGTGAGGTATAGTTATGTCATTTAATATAGCATTAAGCGGTTTAAATGCTGCGCAAAAAGATTTGGATGTTACATCTAACAATATTGCAAACGTAAATACAGTAGGTTTTAAAGAATCTCGTGCTGAATTTGTTGATGTATATGCGGCATCGTTACTTGCTGCTGGTAAAACAAAAGTAGGTGATGGAGTTTTAACTTCAGATGTAGCTCAACAGTTTAGTCAAGGTAGTATTCAATTTACGAATAATGCACTGGATCTTGCTATCACAGGTAATGGTTTTTTTGCTGTTGTTCCTGACATAGATAGCTTAGAATTTTCTTATACTCGAGCAGGCCAGTTTAAGTTAAATAATGATAACTTTATTGTAAACTCTTCAGGAGAACACTTATTAGGCTTCCCTGTTAACCCTGACGGTAGCTCATCTTCTGTTAGTCTAAGTACCTCTGAACCTATAAGAATACCTACTGCTTCTGGTGCTCCAGCGCAAACAAGTGAAGTAGATGTACGGATGAACTTACCTGCAGGTGATGCCGTGATTACCGGTTCACCAGGTAATTTTGATTTAACTGATCCGTTAACGTTTAATCATTCAACTTCAGTCACTGTTTTTGACTCGTTAGGTGATAGTCATATTATGACCTATTACTTCATTAAAGAGGCTCCTGTTGCAGGTCCACCAGCGTCAAACCCTTGGTTAGTAACTGCAGCTGTAGATAATGTACGAATTGATTTAGTTGACCCTGCAAATGTTGCTACAGGTATTGGTATGAACGGTTTTGATGGTGCTCGATTAAACTTTAGTCCCGGAGGTGATTTTTTCTCACAAGTACCTGCTGCTGGTTTTCAAACGGCTGCATTAGGTGCTGCTGTTTTAACTAATGGTTCTGATGATACTCAACAAATAGT
>JAGSHH010000099.1 GCA_023954655.1 Colwelliaceae bacterium | reverse complement strand
TGAAGTAAGTGAGACTTACCTACTCCAGATAATCCAAATAAATATACTCCATTTACGATATTCTCTCGACTACTTATACTAGTGAAAGGTGTGATAAAGTCTTTCAATAAATCACAAACAGATTGATTAATAACACTTTGATAACTATTGAATGTTTCGTCATCGGGCAATTGAATAGACAATGTTAATTGTGCATTTTTAATCAAAACTGCTCCCAATAAAAAACAGGAACTTTTTCATTAAGCGTAGGATCAAGTAAGTCAATTTGTTGTGTAAGTGTTTTATTTAATTTTAGTGAGGCAAGAAAAGCTTGTTTAGAGCCTAACAATGTTAAGCTAAAACGGCGATTTTCACCATTTGCTTGAGTTAATTTTACTGATTGAACAGAAGAAAGTTCTTGCAAAAACTGATGAACTTTAACAAAACGTGAAAGTGTATCAATATTTGCAACATCAATTTCATATTGATTGTTTTCACCTGTTGTTAAAGCATATCGTTGATAGATGTCATCTGTAATATCACTTAACGCTTGAGTTAATAAGCTTTCTCTATTAAATCCTTGATATAATTTACTAAATCTTGGAATTTCATCTTCATTATTAGCAGAGAAATAACTCCAATCTAACGAAACTGCCTGTTGACATAACATCTGGCAATTATCATTTTTGTTTGCTAATTGTTCATCTGCTAATAAACTATTATCAGAAAGCCTAACGATAATAATTGCTTCAGCTAAATAACGTTTAGACGCATGATATACTGGTTGTGCAAAACGTCCCCAAATATCTGAACTAGTTATTATCGCTGAATCTGAAAAATCCCATAAAGGCATAGCGATTGGAAGCCCTCTATGATTAGTGAAATCATTTACAGTACTCACAAGTGATGACTCACTCGTTTCACTAATTAGGTTTCTAGACAGCCCTTCCTCATTAACTAGCCATAAAACAACTTGTGGTCTTAAACTTCCCCAAATAGGTAAGTTTGCATCGACAAATAATTGATTAATTTTTGCTTGATCAAAACTCGCTTTTAGAAACTGTTTATTCTCACTTCGCTCATAACGATAGTTAGTCACAAAACTATTATAACGATTGAGTTGAGGTTTTATTGATTGATGCGAAAGAATACTTTGATGACCGCCAACTTTAATAAGCACAGATCGTAAAGCATGCTTTAAGGCTTTGTTTAGGTCACTTCTTCCTTGTGATTCTATAGGAACCTTTGCGACATACAAATCTTTTACTTCAACAGCATTTACCGATACTGAAATTAAAGTTGAAATAAAAATTACTGTAAAAACAACCCAATATCTAATCATTTTTATAAAGATTAAGTTTTTCATAAAAAGAATATTATCATAACTTAGTGAATTTTAACCGTTCAATAAAAATAATTTATTATAAAGATTCTCAGCAAGCTTTTGCGCTGGTAGAATATGCGCTTTTATAATCATGCTAAATTATTTCGATGATTATTATCTAATAACAGTAACATAACGAGGTTTCCCTGTGAGTGAAGAAAAACAGTCTTTAAGCTATAAAGATGCTGGTGTTGATATTGATGCTGGTAACGCCCTTGTTGAAAATATAAAAGGTGCTGTTAAACGTACTACTCGTCCAGAAGTTATGGGAGGAATTGGAGGGTTTGGCGCTATATGTCAATTACCTTCTGGTTATAAAGAACCTGTACTTATTTCAGGCACAGATGGTGTAGGTACAAAATTACGTTTAGCGATTGATCTTAAAAAGCATGACACTGTAGGTATTGATCTTGTTGCTATGTGTGTTAACGATCTTTTAGTTCTTGGTGCTGAGCCTTTATACTTTTTAGATTACTATGCAACTGGCAAGCTTGATGTAGAAGTAGCTTCAGATGTTGTTACTGGCATTGCAGAAGGTTGTATTCAGTCAGGTTGTGCTTTAGTTGGTGGAGAAACAGCTGAAATGCCAGGTATGTACCATACCGGCGATTACGATATTGCGGGTTTTTGTACAGGTGTTGCTGAAAAGTCTGAATTAATCGACGGTTCTAAAGTTGCTGCTGGCGATCAATTAATTGCCTTAGGTTCATCTGGTCCTCACTCAAATGGTTTCTCATTAATTCGTAAAGTATTAGAAGTTAATAATACTGATACAAGTGAAATATTAGCCGATAAAACTATTGCTGAGCATTTATTAGAACCAACAAAAATTTACGTAAAATCAACTTTAGCAATGCTTAAAGAAGTTAAAGCACACGCACTTTCTCACATTACTGGTGGTGGGTTTTGGGAAAATATACCTCGTGTATTGCCTGAAAATGCTCAAGCAGTGATTGATGGAAATAGCTGGCAATGGCCTGAAATTTTCAACTGGTTACAAGAAAAAGGTAACATTACCACTCATGAAATGTACCGTACTTTTAACTGTGGTGTTGGCATGATCATCGTTGTACCAGCAGAGCAAGTAGTAAAAAGTTTAGAAATTCTAACTGCACATGGTGAAAAAGCTTGGCATATTGGCGCTATTGCAGAGATGCAAGCAGGTGCTGAGCAAGTTGTGATTAATTCATAATCAATAAAGGTTAAGTATTAATGACATCACGTATTGTTGTATTGATTTCAGGTAGTGGTTCAAACTTGCAGGCAATCATTGATGCCTGCAACACTGATGACTACCCAGGCCAAGTAGTTGGCGTAATATCAAATAAACCTGATGTACTTGGTTTAACGCGAGCAGAAAATGCTCAAATTTCAAACCAAGTACTTTCTCATAAAGAATTTGAAAGCAGAGAGAGCTACGATCTAGCTCTAATCAGTGCTATTGACCAATATAAACCTGACTTGGTCGTACTTGCAGGATTCATGAGAATATTAACTCCTGCATTTGTTCAACATTTTTCTGGAAAATTATTGAACATTCACCCATCTTTGTTGCCTAAGTATCAAGGACTCAATACTCACCAACGAGCGATTGACTCTGGAGATAAAGAACACGGCGTCAGTGTTCATTTTGTCACCGAAGAACTTGACGGCGGTCCGGTAATTTTACAGGCTAAAGTGCCTATATTTCCCGAAGATACTGCAGATGATTTAGCAAGCCGTATTCATGTTCAAGAGCATAAAATTTATCCTCTAGTGGTAAATTGGTTTTGCTCGAACAGAATAATTATGTCGGGTGACAAAGCTGTATTAGATGGGGTAAGCTTACCTATCTCAGGTTATGCAAGTGAATGAATAATTAAGGAATTTTATGCTTAAAGCACTATGTTATTGTTGTTTATCAATTATTAGTTTTACCCAAGTTGTCTCAGCAAAAGAAAATAGCAATAGTATAGTGGTTAAGCCATTCAAAGCCGAATATACCATTTTACATAAATCCTCTTCAGTAGGTACAGGTGTTAGAGAATTAAAAAAACTAGACACTGGGCTTATCGAATATAGTTATCATACGGATATTGAATGGTTAATCTTTTCAGACAATCGAAAAGAAATATCAACAGTATCACTCGAAAATAATCAAGTTATACCAACTCATTATCACTATTTCCGTGAAGGAACTGGTAGAGACAAAGAATATGAGTGGCGTTACGAAACTAAAAATAACAAAGCCTTTGATGTAAAAAAGAAGCGAGAAAAATCAGTCGATTTTCCAGTAAATATCCAAGATAAACTCAGCTATCATTTACAAAACCGCATTAACTTAATTAAGAATCCTGAGCAAAAACATTTTGTTTATCCTGTTATTAGTACCTCAGGAAAAATAAAAAACTATGTTTATCAATATGATGGTGAAGAAGATATCATGTTGCCATATGGCTTAGTTAAAACGATCAAATTAAAGCGAGAGGTTGTGGAAAAAAATCGAGTTACGTATGCTTGGTTTGCTCCAGAGCTTGATTACTTATTAGTAAAGCTTTACCAGGCTAAATCTGGTGTTGAACAATTTGAAGCTCAACTAAATAAACTGACAGTAACTGAATAAATAATAAGTTGATCCTTAGTTAGTATTGTTGGCTGGAGTTTTAATTTCAGCTTCAGTTTGACCAGAAGCAATTGACTCGCCTAAACAAAATAATTGCCACTGCCCTACAGACATTTTTTGCCATGTTTCATCATCGGTTAATGGCTGTGTAGCAATAACAGTAACAATATCATTGGCTGTAGTTTCTTTGTGAAAATCAACCACCATTTCTGCATCAATTAAACTTGCTTCACCAAATGGAGCTCGTCGAGTGATCCAATGTAGTTTAGTTGAGCAATAAGCAAATAAATTTTCTCCATTTGAAATAATTAAATTAAATACCCCTAACTTATTAATTTTTTCACTTAAACTCGCTATGAATTGATAAAGAACTTTGGTCGTAGGTTCATTTTCAGCAAACTGAATATGTAGTTGATCTAATATCCAACAAAAAGCATGTTCGCTGTCTGTTGTACCAATAGGTAAATGAAACTTAATTGGTAACTCATTTGCATATCCCTTTAATTGACCATTATGAGCATAGGTCCAGTTCTTGCCCCACATTTGTCTTGTAAAAGGGTGAGTATTTTCCAAACATATTCCACCTGAATTAGCTTGCCTTATGTGACAAATGACAGCTTCACTTTTTATTGGGTATTCTGTCACTAATTTAGCAATGGGTGAATGTGCACTTGGTAAAGGATCTTTAAAGCTACGACAACCTTTTCCTTCGTAAAAAGTAATGCCCCAGCCATCTTTGTGAGGTCCTGTATTGCCTCCTCGTTGCATCAACCCACTAAAACTAAAACAAATATCTGTCGGAACATTTGCTGACATGGCTAACAATTCACACATTCAAATAACCTTTTTCCGAATAATGATTAAAATATCTAACTATATATTTTAGTGGATTAATATCACTAACAACAATATCTCCTATAAGCCATTGTGATATTGTACATTTGTCGACTTTGGCACTAATTCATTAAGTGAGTTTTCAAAAGCTGTATTACCTACAAGTAATTGTTCAAACTGTTTAATTAATTCTTCTTTATCGGGCGACTGTTTATCACCTGCACCAATATTTGTTAAATCAATCATAAAACCATCAAATAATTCAGAAAGCTCGTTAATAATTTCCATATTTAAAAACTGGTCTTGATTATAAATACTTGGATAACCGGCTTTTTGTTTATCAATGGCAAACGAATCACCTTTGAGGTTAGTGATGCTTGTTGATTTATCACACGAGAGCATACAGCCGTTGTCAATTCGTGGTTTTTCACAACCGACACTTTGCTGAAAAAAACATTGCCTGCTCACCATTAATAAAATGGGATGATAAATACTATATAGCAGTTTGAAATTATCTGGTCTGGCAATATTTTTGATTTGATTATGATTTATCTCATTTGAGATAAATGCGCCTGAACAATCAAATGCTTCTTTCATCGCTAATAACGTATAAGAATTTGTCGTATTTAAAAATGGACCGGCAATCCATTCTATCCCAAGTTCATAGGCCCTATTGGCAATACCTGTGTTATTGGTCACAATAAGTTTTGGTTTTACCTGTTCTAAAATATTTAATGCAGCATCATAATCTTTGCCAATTAATACTGAAGGAAACCATGGAATTAATTGAGGATTATTATTAAAGAAATCAACATATTTTGTACATCCACGTTTATATGCATCTGGTAATTTAAAATATATATCAGCATCTGTTAGATTAATCAGATGAATATCAGCTTCATCAGATATTAAAATAGATAATTTACTGTTTTTATTTTCCCCCTCTACTTTAGGATGTTTTAAAAGTTTTGGGAGTTCAACTTCTGGCAATATCGCTATATTATTATTTAATAAAGAGGCTAATTGATTTTTAAGTACTGTTAATTCTTTGAAAGGGATACTTAAATTCTCAACAAAATTTGTAGCATTAATTTCTTTTAAACTAAATTGAGCATTATTTAAGCTTTTGAAACGTTTTTCAATAGCCGTTTTATCAATACCAAACTTATCACTTTTGACGAGTAGTGAATTTGAATGAATGACAAACGTTTGCTTTTCTACTGAGAACCCTTCAGTGATAGCAGTGATCGTTAATGGTTTACCTTCGTCGCCTGAAAAGTTTAATGTTAAAGGGACTTTATCAATACTTAAGTGCTTAATTTTATCAAAAACACTCGCCTGCATTTGATTTTTCTCATCACTTAAACTCTTTTCAACATCGTGTATTTGTACAACTGAAATTGTTTGTCCTTTATCAATCGCATGTTTTTCAACTGCATAATTTTTTGAATGATCACGAGGGTTATCAATAAACATTGACTGATTTAAATCACCTCTTAAAAATGCATTTGAAAAATCTCGATTAAACACTTTATATAATCGTTCACCATCTTCAAGTAACTCACCTGTTTCAACATAACCATCAATTTGTTTACGGAAACTATCAACAACGGTATGAACATAGCTTGCCCCTTTAATGCGTCCTTCTATCTTAAAAGAATGAACACCAGCGTCTATTAAAGCAGGTAAATCAAAAAATGCAGAATTATCTTTTATATTTAAAGGAAAGTTATTTCCTGAGGGAGTGGTTTCATATTCTTCACGGCAAGCTTGGCTGCATCGACCGCGATTTCCTGAATTTCCAACGCTCGCAGACGTTGAATAACATAAACCAGAGAACGCGACACATAAAGAACCATGAACAAATACTTCTGTTAGTACATTTTGATCATGGCCAACTTTTGCGATAGTCGTTATTTCTCTTAAATTTAGTTCTCTCGATAAATTAACTCGTGATGCACCTAACTTCTTTAAAAAAGGAATTTGACCGACATTATGAGTTGTTAATTGAGTTGATGCATGAATATCAAGAGTGGGAAAATGTTTTTTAAGAATATAAAACATGCCAATATCTTGCACAATGACACCATCTAACGTGGTATTAACAAGCTTATTCAAAAGTTTAGTAAGCGACTTAAACTCTTGTTCCAAAATTACAATATTTAACGTAAGAAAAATTTGGCATTGGTATTGGTGGGCTAATCGTATAATGCCAACCAGTTGTTCGAATGAAATATTAGAGGCACGATTACGAGCATTAAACGTATCTAAACCGCAATAAACCGCATCTGCTCCTGCAATAATTGCCGCTTTAATTGCATCGACATCACCACCTGGGGCTAATAATTCAATTTTATGATCCATTACACAACTTTCTGTCAGTTAAATTCAAAGGGGGGATTTTACCTGTATATTTACCAGATGAATATCGTTAAAGTATATTATTCCTAGTAAAATGCTCAAGTATTACAAGCTTTCAACTAAAATAACGATGAATAAGATAACTACTTTACCAATACTCTATTCTTTAAGAAATTGCCCGTTTGCAATGCGAGCAAGATTAGCAATATTTAAAGCTAAACAAAAAGTAAATTTACGTGATGTCATTTTAAGTAATAAGCCAATAGAAATGCTTAAAGCTTCACCTAAAGGAACAGTGCCTATTTTAGTCACTCAACATGAAGTTATTGATGAAAGCCTAGATATTATGCTCTGGGCCTTTGAACAAGATGATACAAATGATTTATTACATAAAGATAATAAACAACACTCCATTAAAGTTCACACAGATATGATGGAACTAATAGCAAAATTTGATGTGGAATTTAAACTGTGTTTAGAAAATTATAAATGCGCTAAACGTTATCACGAAAGTAACATAATAGAATGCCGGCAAGCTTGTGAAAAATATATAGAACAATTAGAACGTCGTTTAAATAAACATCAGTTTTTAATGTCAAATAATGAAAGTTTAGCCGATATCGCATTATTGCCTTTCATTCGTCAGTTTGCGCGTATAGAGCGACAATGGTATTTAAACTCACCTTACCCAAAACTTAGAAATTGGCTCAATAACTACTTACAAAGTTCTATGTTTACTAAAGTTATGGCCAAATACCCTTTGTGGAAAGTAAATCAGCCAGATGTTGTTTTTAATTATGAATAAGATAAAGTTCGTTTTTAATTATATTATTGTTTCAATTGAGTTTTTTATAGAACCAACCACCTTTCGAATACATTCCATTCGTGAATAGCCTTGTCTAACCACTAAGGATATTTTTCGATTTGGTACCGGCTTAGAAAACTCAATATAGTTAACATCACTATCTCTATTAACATTTAATGTCGCTAGAAAAGGTAATAACGTTACTCCCATATTACTAGCAACCATATATCTTAGTGTTTCTAAACTTGTTGCCCTAAAACGTTGATCTTCTTTAGCGCCAGCGCTGAAACAATAACCCATCGTTTGGTCACGTAAACAATGCCCATCTTCTAATGATAGAAGGGTATGATCATTTAAGTCAGTTAATGAAAGACTGTTTTGTTTAGAAAAGCTATGCTCTTTGGCGCATGCCATAACAAAAGGTTCATCAAAGAGATCAAAGCGTTCAAATTTATCCATCTCATCTAACCAAGGTAAAATAAGCACGTCCAACTTTCCTTCATCTAATGCTTTTAATAGCTCATGTGTTTTATTTTCATGTAAATAAAAATTGATATCAGGCAGAATTGTATTTAAATCAGCAATAATATGAGGCAACAAATAAGGAGCTAATGTTGGAATTAAACCAATATGCAAATCACCTGCTAGGGGATCTAATAAGTTTTTTGCTGAAGTTTCAAAATTAGTTGCTGCGGTAATAACATGACGAGCTTCAACAATAAGTTCCTCTCCAGCTTTAGTCAGCATCACGTTTCGTGTTTGCCTTTCAATTAAAATTAAGCCAAGTTGTTGCTCGAGTTTTTTTATTTGTCCACTCAGTGTTGGTTGGCTTACAAAGCATGCTTCTGCAGCATTACCAAAGTGACGGTGCTCATCAATAGCAATTAAATATTGTAAATCTCTGATTTTAACCATAGCTTTCTTCTATCAAAACAGAAAAATAATAAGATATTTACAATCATATATTTTTTTAACAAATTAGCCAAAACTTTATATTTATAACTGTTAAGTTGAAATTAAATCAAAAGCAAATTAAGCTATAGATATATAGTGGTCTGACCTCCAAAAGTTATATAAAAGGAAAATTTGTGGAATTACTTACTTGGCTATTCTGTGCTATCGCACTCATCGGTTTTATGGCATATAACCGAGCATCATTATCAACTTTCACTATATCATTCGCTGTATTAATGGCTGTTGGTACTTTGCTGGATGTTGTATCATTTTTTGGCTGGTTCATGTTTATTTTAGTTATCCTCCCTTTTAATATCATTGATTTTCGTAAAAATTATCTGAGTCTGCCCTTACTAAAAGCTTTTCAGAAAATAATGCCTGAAATGTCTGATACCGAAAAAGAAGCAATCGATGCAGGAACGACATGGTTTGAAGCTGAACTATTTAGAGGTTGTCCTGATTGGCAAAAACTTCACAACTACCCTCAACCAAGATTAAGTGTTGAAGAACAAGCCTTTTTAGATGGCCCTGTCGAACAAGTATGTAAAATGATAGATGATTGGCATACCACTCACGAAAGAGCTGATTTATCACCCGAAGTTTGGCAATACTTAAAAGAAAACAAGTTTTTCGCCATGATCATCAAGAAACAATATGGCGGTTTAGAGTTTTGTGCATATGCCCAATCTCGCGTTTTACAGAAACTGTCAGGCGCAAGTACTGTTTTAGCTAGTACGGTAGGCGTGCCAAACTCGTTAGGTCCAGGAGAGTTACTTCAACACTATGGAACAACAGAACAACAAGAGTATTATTTACCTCGATTAGCAACAGGTAAAGAAGTCCCATGTTTTGCACTTACCAGTCCTGAAGCTGGTTCAGATGCAGGTGCAATTCCTGATTTTGGTGTAGTTTGTAATGGTGAGTTTGAAGGAAAAGAAGTATTAGGAATGAAATTAACGTGGAATAAACGTTATATTACTTTAGCCCCTATCGCTACTGTATTGGGCTTAGCATTCAAATTACGCGATCCAGATGGCTTACTTGGCGATAAAAAAGAGCTTGGAATAACTTGTGCTTTGATCCCAACTGATATCGAAGGAGTTATAACTGGTCGTCGACATTTCCCACTTAACGTTCCTTTTCAAAATGGCCCTACACAAGGTACTGATGTATTTGTGCCACTTGATTTTATTATTGGTGGACCAGAGATGGCAGGACAAGGCTGGCGTATGCTAGTTGAATGTTTATCTGTTGGTCGAGCAATCACTTTGCCTTCCAATAGTGCGGGTGGAATAAAGTCAGTTGCATTAGCTACAGGTGCTTATAGCCGGATTCGTCGTCAATTTAAATTACCTATAGGTAAGATGGAAGGTGTTGAAGAAGCATTGGCTCGCATTGGCGGTAATGCTTATCTAATGGACGCTGTTACAACCCTATCGACAGGTGCAATAGACTTAGGCGAAAAACCTTCAGTTGTTTCAGCTATTTCTAAGTATCATTTAACCGAGAAGATGCGAAGCTGTATCACTGATGCTATGGATATACACGGGGGTAAAGGGATATGCATGGGTGAAAATAATTACCTTGCTCGCGGTTATCAAGGTGCACCGGTCGCAATAACCGTTGAAGGAGCAAACATATTAACTCGAAGTATGATTATCTATGGTCAAGGCGCTATACGTTGTCATCCATACGTTTTAGCCGAACTTGAATCAGCCAACAATCCAAATGAGAAACAAGCGCTTAATGATTTTGATCATGCATTATTTGGCCATATTGGATTTGCTATTAGTAATATTGTCCGCAGTAAATGGATGTCCTACACAGGCTCCCGTTTTGTTAGATCACCATTTAATGATGATACTAGCCGTTATTATCAGCTAATGACTCGATTTAGTTCTAACTTAGCGATGTTATCTGATATTGCAATGTTAACACTTGGTGGAGATCTAAAACGTAGAGAGCGTATCTCTGCAAGATTAGGAGATATATTAAGTTATTTATATTTAGCAAGTGCGAGTTTAAAACGATTTAACGATGAAGGCCGACAAACTCAAGACCTTCCTCTAGTTCAATGGGCAGTAGAAGACTCTTTATATCGTACTCAAAAAGCAATTGATGAACTTATTGGCAACTTCCCTAATACGTTTATCGCTTTTGCATTACGTGCTGTTATCTTTCCATTAGGTACATGGCTTAAAAAACCATCTGATATTACCGATCATAAAGTTGCAAAAATCCTCCAAACACCTTGTGATGCAAGGTCTCGTTTAGGACAAGGACAATATCTAACCGACGATGGAGAAAACCTTTTAGGAAAACTAGAAACAGCATTACTCAATATAATTGCTAGTGAACCAATTTTTGATAAAGTTTGTCAGGCTCTAAATGAAAAGCTTCCATTTTATCAACTAGATTTAGTTGCTGAGAAAGGTTTATCAGCAAATGTTATATCTGAAGATGAAGCGCAATTATTAATAACCGCAGAACAACAACGTTTAGCCGTGATTAATGTTGATGACTTTGATAATGATGAACTAATTTCAGCTACATTTACGACAAAAAAATAAACAACAAATACTGTATATAATTAATAGAGCAAGTAGCAACACTTGCTCTATTAATTCAGTATCTCATCCTCTAGAACATCAATAACTCAGCGTACATGTGTAACAAATAAAGCATTACCAAAATAAAAAAAATACACGTAAAATACCTCTCACAATGTACCCAATTATTCAGCTTTATTTTCATGTTGTCAGGCTTACCCTCTTTTATTGCAATGCCTATCTCTTTTACACTTTTTTGCTTAAACCTAGCTATAGTAGGTACATTGCTTGTTATTGGCGGTTTAATCAAAATATTAATACCTTTAAAGTTTGCTCAGAAAGTAATATATGACCTAATGCATTTTGTTTACCGCACATGGGCATTAAATAATTATTTGATCATGATGCTTTTTAATAAAATAGAATGGAAAATTAAAGGTAATCAAAATCTAAATAAAAAGTCGTGGTATCTACTTATTGCTA
>JAGSHH010000118.1 GCA_023954655.1 Colwelliaceae bacterium | reverse complement strand
CCTTCAAATAACTGTTCATTTTGAGTAGCAAATCCGGGATCATTGACTAAAATTACTACCGTTTTACCTTTAACATCAATGTTTTTATAATCATTCCAATTATACTCTGGAGCATTAATGCCATAACCAACAAAAACTAATTCAGAATCTTTTAATTCGATATTTTTCTGTGTTTTTCTAGAGCTAGCTACATAGTTTTTTGGAAATTCAAATGCTAAATCTGCAATAGATAAACCCATAACCGGTGTACTAGTAATACTTACCATAGGTACAGCTTGAGTATAACTATCACCGTTACCAGGTTTTAGTCCTAGTGCTTTAAATTCTTTTATTAATAAATCTGTGGTTAGCTTTTCACCCACACCTGATGGTTCACGCCCTTCAAACTTATCAGAAGAAAGCGTTTTTATATCCGCTTTAATTGTTTCTATATCAAAGGAGTTATAGGCTTCATTAAATTTATCCTTTTCAAACGCTTGAGAGCTTCCTTGTATGAGGAGTGACATGCTACAAACTAAAGTTATCAACCCAGAAGTTAGTTTATTTTTTGTTTTATTTGTATGTTTCAAATTCGACCCTTATTAAATTAATCGCACTATTTGTATATTTTGGCTTAAGATTATCGTTAATAAATTAGCAACACCAGTATAAACAGAAATCAAATATTTAGTTGAGTAAATGATGTTGTACAGTTTAAAATTTAACAGCTACGTTAAATGTATTCATACCACTAAATTTACTATAGAAATAAAGGGTATATAAAATAAATGGAATTAATGAAAAATGGTTTATCAAAACCAGCAATTTTACGTATCAGTCAAGCATTTAATCAATTAGATAACAGCTTTGACTCTACGTCATTCGAGAAAAGTGCATTAACAAACATAGAGAACCTCGAACTTAAACAAAGAGTTGAACATATAATAAAAGCTCTTCACCTTCATTTACCAGAAGACTTCAATGAAGCTTTATCATTAATGCTGCAAATAAAATCAGTATGGAATTACGGTGATCCTGATGATGCATTAAGTGGATTCGCTGCATGGCCAATTATCGATTACATCGCTGCTTATGGTTTAGAGTATCCAAAACAATCACTTGAAGCACTAAAGTATCTCACTGAATTATTTTCGGCTGAATTTGCGATCAGAGCATTCATACAACGGTACCCTTTATTATGTCATCAATACTTTTTGAATTGGATACATGATAAAGACGAACACATCAGGCGTTTAGTTTCAGAAGGTACGCGCCCTCGACTACCTTGGGGCGTTCAATTAAAGTGTTTTGTAAAAGATCCAACAATTAATATCGAACTACTTGATGTATTATCAAAAGATGAAAGTCTTTATGTTAGACGCTCAGTAGCAAATCATTTAAACGATATAGCCAAAGACCATCCCAAAATTGTTATAGATATTTGTACTAAATGGTTTGAAACAAAGTCAAAAGATATGACATGGTTAATCACTCATGCAACAAGAACATTAATTAAATCTGGCTACCCTGAAGTGTTTCCACTTTTAGGCTATTGCAAGGAGCCTAAGGTAAATTGCTCAAATATTTTACTCTCTCAAAAGCAACTATTTGTGGGGGAGAATATTAACTTTTCATTTGAGATCACATCAAAATCTACAGCCAAGCAAAAGCTTGTCATTGATTATGCACTTCATTTTGTAAAATCTAATGGCGAAACAAAAGCAAAAGTTTTTAAAATTAAAAATTTAACTTTGAATAAAAATGAATCAATAAAGATAGAAAAATCATTTTCTTTTAAAGCCATCAGCACAAGAAAGTATTATGAAGGTACTCATAAAATTGAAATATTATTAAATGGCAACCCAATTCAAAATGTATGTTTTTTTGTAAAAAATAAGTTTAAGCCTTAAGGTCTTCTAGTGAAACTTGCCAATAACCAACATCTAGCCATTGATTAAATTTTAGACCGACCTTTTGAAAATGAGCCACTTTCTTCATTCCAAATTTTTCATGTAAAGCTATGCTTCCGTCATTTGGTAAAGTAATGCCACCAATTAATGTATTTATTTTAGTGCTTTTTAGTTGATCAAATAGTGTTTGGTATAAAAGAGTACCAAGCCCTTTACCTTGTGTTGTGTGTGATAAATAAACAGAAACTTCGCTGGTAAAACGATATGCTGAGCGATCACGCCAAGGTGCAGAATAAGCATACCCTACAATTTTTTCATCTTTCTCTGCTACCAACCAAAAATGACCAGCTTGTTTAATTTTTCTGATACGACTCTCTATGTCATATATCGTCACTAATTTTTCTTCAAAAGTGATAACTGTATTTTCAATATAATAATTATAGATGTCTGCTATTTGTTGAGCGTCTTTTAGTTCAACATTTTTCAAAATTGTACCAGTCATAATATTTAATTATCTCATCGAATCTTCATGTATGAATTATATTTTGAAAACTTAATCAATAAGGTATGAACTTACCCAGAAATTATTATTTTGGCAAGCAGCTGTAATATAAACATAAAAAAGGGCTATGTATTTCTACATAGCCCTTTCAATTTTACTTTAAATGCTTATTTATAAAAGGCTAGATAAAATAGTATTTAATGTTTCACTAGGACGCATTGCTTTTTCAGCTAAAGCAACATCTGCGAAATAATATCCATTGATATCCATTGCAGGTCCCTGAGCAGAATTTAACTCATCAACGATTTTAGCTTCTTGCTTAGTTAACGCTTGTGATACAGCAGTAAATGCTGCTTTAAGTTCTTCATCGGCAGTTTGTTCAGCTAATGCTTGAGCCCAATACATTCCAAGATAAAAATGAGAACCACGGTTATCTAATTCACCTACACGTCTAGAAGGTGATTTGTTTGTATCTAAAAATTTACCTGTTGCAGAGTCTAATGTGTCAGCTAATACTTGAGCTTTAGCATTGCCAGTTGTTACAGATACATGCTCTAAAGAAGCCGCTAACGCTAAAAACTCACCTAATGAATCCCAACGTAAGTGGTTTTCCTTATTGAACTGCTGTACATGCTTAGGCGCTGAACCACCAGCACCTGTTTCAAATAATCCACCGCCATTCATGAGTGGAACAATTGATAACATTTTAGCTGAAGTCCCTAATTCTAAAATTGGAAATAAATCAGTTAAATAATCACGTAATACGTTACCTGTAACAGATATAGTATCTTCACCTTTCGCACAACGAGCTAATGTATATTCACATGCTTGAACTGGCGCTAAAATTTGAATATCTAAACCTGAAGTATCATGATCTGCTAAATAAGTATTCACTTTTTTGATCATTTGAGCATCGTGGCCACGATTTTCATCTAACCAAAATACAGCAGGCATACCGCTAGCCTTTGCACGTGTAACGGCTAATTTAACCCAGTCTTGTATTGGTGCGTCTTTTGCCTGACACATTCTGAATAAATCACCTTCAGCAACGTTTTGTTCAATTAACACATCACCATTTGCAGAAACAACACGAACAGAACCTGCACCAGTCATAGTGAATGTTTTATCGTGTGAACCGTATTCTTCAGCTTTTTGAGCCATTAAACCAACGTTTGGTACGGTACCCATAGTCGTAGGGCTAAAAGCTCCATTTTCACGACAAAAATCAACAACGGCAGAGAAAACTCCCGCATAGTTACGATCAGGTATCATAAACTTAGTATCTTTTTGTTTACCGTCTGGTCCCCACATTTGCCCAGAAGCACGAAGTGCGGCCGGCATTGATGCATCAATAATCACATCACTTGGTACATGTAAGTTAGTAATACCGTTATCTGAATCAACCATAGCCATTTCTGGACGAGTTCCATAAACGGCTGCTAAATCAGCTTCTATTTCTGCTTTTTTATCAGCTGGTAAACGATCTATTTTAGCGTAAACATCACCTATACCATTATCAGCATCAACACCTAGCTGTTCGAAGGTTGATGCATGCTTAGCAAATACATCTTTGTAAAATACTTTTACACAGTGACCGAACATGATTGGATCAGATACTTTCATCATTGTCGCTTTTAAATGCAACGATAATAAAACATCTTCTTCTTTAGCTTTATTAATTTCAGTTTCAAAAAACTCTACTAATGATGCTTTACTCATTACAGAAGCATCAATCACTTCTTTATCTAATAAAGGTAGGTTTGACTTTAATAACGTCACATCACCGTTTTGGGCAACAAACTCAATATTTACGTTAGTAGCACCATCAATAGTTACTGATTTTTCACTACCATAGAAATCACCTGATGCCATATGAGCAACATGAGATTTTGATTCTTTAGACCAAGCGCCCATAGAGTGAGGGTTATTTCTTGCGTATTGTTTAACAGAACCAGGAGCACGACGGTCTGAATTACCTTCCCGTAAAACTGGGTTAACCGCTGAACCTAATACTTTAGCGTAAGTTAACTTAATTGACTCTTCAGCTTCATTTTGAGGCTCTGCTGGGTAATCAGGTAAAGCATAACCTTTATCTTGTAATTCCTTAATTACGGCTTGTAACTGTGGAATTGATGCGGAGATATTTGGTAATTTGATAATATTAGCTTCTGGTGTTTTAGCTAATTCACCTAATTCACTTAATGCATCACCAATTTGTTGCTCTGGCGTTAAATATTTAGGAAAATTAGCAATAATACGACCAGCTAAAGAGATATCGCGTGTATCTACATCAATACCTGATGAGGCAGTAAATGCTTGGATAATGGGTAATAATGAATAAGTCGCCAGGGCTGGCGCTTCATCTGTGATGGTATAAATGATTTTTGACGATTCTGTGGTCATTTTTCTTCCTACTTTGTTCTGCGAGCGTGTGACAAAGTGAATAGTCATTCAACATAAATAAGTTGATATTCACCTTATCAAAAATTTATTTAGCGCGCGCATAGTATAGGAATTCATGCCATATTAAAATAGCTTGATAAGAACGATTAAGAATATAACGAGGCAAAATAGCGTGACAGATAAGAAAAACTGGCAAAACAAAAGAGCAAATTCAAGCCGTACAAAAAAGGTCAGACCAGTAAGTCGTGATAAAAAAATAGTTTTACTTAACAAGCCATTTAATGTGCTAAGTCAATTTACTGATGATGACGTAAGCAATAAAGACAAAAGAAAAACCTTAAAAGACTATATTCCAATAAAGGAAATATATGCAGCGGGTCGACTTGATCGAGATAGTGAGGGTTTATTGTTATTAACAAATGACGGTAAATTACAGCACACCCTTGCTAATCCGAAACAGAAAACTGAAAAAACCTATTGGGTCCAGGTAGAGGGTTCTCCTGAAGAAGCAGATTTAATTGCGCTTCGAAATGGTGTTGAATTAAAAGATGGCATGACTAAACCTGCAAAAGTTCACATAATGAATGAACCTGAAGTTTGGCCAAGAAATCCTCCTATAAGAGAACGCGCAAATATACCAACAACTTGGCTTTCAATTAGTATTACAGAGGGGAGAAATCGACAGGTTCGTCGAATGACAGCAAATATTGGTTTTCCTACACTTAGGTTAATTCGTTATAGTATAGGAAAATATACAATAAAAGGTATAGAAAATGGGCATTATAAAGAGTTATCTATTGAGGGAAATTCATGAATTCTCATAACTCTGACCATGGCAGTATGCAATTTAAACCAAATACAACAGTTGCGGCGGTTATCGCCTATCAAAACAAATTTTTACTTGTTGAAGAAATTGAAAATGACAAACACGTTTTCAATCAACCTGCTGGTCACTTAGAAGCCAACGAAAACCTCGTTGATGCTACCAAACGAGAAATTCTTGAAGAAACAGGCTTAATACTCACACCACAGTATTGCAGCGGAATTTATTATTATCATCGCCCTGAATTATCTTTATATTTTTTACGATTTTGTTTTGTGATTGAACTATCAGAACAGTTATTAGGCTCACCACAAGATGATGAAATTCTTGCTAATCACTGGTTTACACTAGAACAAATAAAAACTAAATCATCACAATTAAGAAGCCCAATGGTTCTTGAATGTATTGAGGATTACTTGGCAGGACAAAAAATCGATCTCAGCACATTTAAAACTAACCTTTAAAGCTCCTTATATAAGCATTTTCAATCATACTTAATAAAAAGAAATAAAAACTCAAGCAGAATCTCTTACCAAACACTATATCCCACAATTAGCTCATGCTATAATTTCGCGCCATTTTCTTTAGACCATTTTTTAAAATTAGTAATAACGAGTAATCAATGTCAACAAACGAGCAATTAAGTAATAAAAAACCTCAAGATACTAAAGTGATAGTTGGTATGTCTGGTGGGGTTGACTCTTCTGTTTCAGCACATTTATTAATTGAACAAGGCTACCAAGTTGAAGGCTTGTTTATGAAAAATTGGGAA
This sequence comes from Colwelliaceae bacterium, assembly GCA_023954655.1. Classification (GTDB taxonomy): domain Bacteria; phylum Pseudomonadota; class Gammaproteobacteria; order Enterobacterales; family Alteromonadaceae; genus Thalassotalea_H. The sequence goes on along the minus strand of JAGSHH010000118.1, from coordinate 4,069 downwards.
GAAGATGACACTGATGAATATTGCGCGGCTGCTGAAGATTTAAAAGATGCACAACTTGTCTGTGAAAAATTAGGTATCAAATTACACACTATCAACTTTGCAACAGAATATTGGGATAATGTATTTGAGTATTTTCTTGAAGAATACAAAGCTGGTCGAACGCCCAATCCTGACATCATGTGTAACAAAGAGATAAAATTCAAAGCATTCTTAGAATTTGCATGTGAAGATTTAGGTGCTGACTATATTGCTACAGGCCATTATGTACAAAGAGAGTATCGTGATGGGCAGTGGGCCATGTTACGTGGTTTAGACAGTAATAAAGATCAAAGTTATTTTTTATATACCCTTAGTGACGTACAAGTAGGCCGCACTTTATTTCCTGTTGGCAATATCGAAAAACCAGAAGTACGCGCAATAGCTGAAAAAGCTGATTTAGTTACAGCCAATAAAAAAGACAGTACGGGTATCTGCTTCATAGGCGAGCGAAAGTTTAAAGACTTCTTAGGTCAATATTTACCAGCCCAACCCGGAAAAATTGAATCTGCCGAAGGTGCAGTTATTGGTGATCATGATGGCTTAATGTATCACACCCTTGGACAACGAAAAGGGCTAAAAATTGGTGGACTAGCTAATGCAGGTGAAGAACCATGGTATGTGGTTGAAAAAGACTTACTTCGTAACGTATTAATAGTCGGACAAGGTCATAACCACCCTCGCCTTTTTTCAAAAGGTTTAATTGGTAATCAGTTACATTTAGTGAATAGAAAAGCACTGAGTGAACCTATTACTTGTACGGTTAAAACACGCTATAGACAAAATGATGTTGCTTGTACTTTGACACCAGTGAATCAAGAAGATGGTACTTACCAAGTCATGTTCGAAGAACAACAAAGTTCGGTTACCCCAGGACAATCTGTAGTTTTTTATCAAAATGACGTCTGTTTAGGTGGCGGCATTATTAATTCTCTTATTCGTTAAGCGCATTCCAAATAGGTCAATAGTTTTATGCAAGAATTTAATGAACAAACACTAACGTTAGCGGCAATATGCCAAGTATCTAACTTAGTGCAAAAGTTATCGAGACAAGGTCAAATTGATGAAGATGATTTTACAACTTTATTAAACAGCATTATGGTGACATCGCCTCAAAACACATTAGAAGTTTATGGAAGTGAAATAAGCCATCTGAAAACCGGTTTAGAAACTTTAGTTTCTCATTTAGGCAATCAAGCTAAACAAAAAGATCCTGAAGTTACCCGTTATGTTGTGAGCTTATTAAGTTTAGAGCGTCGTTTGAGTAAACAGCCTAAGAAGCTTAATGAGCTTGGTGATAGAATTGAGCAATGTCAGCGTCAATTAGCCCATTATGATATTAGCAGTGACACATTGATCTCGAGTTTAGCCAGCATATACAGTGATATAATCAGCCCTATTGGTACGCCGATTCAAGTCGCGGGTAACCCTGAGATATTAAAACAGCCAAGTAACCAACATAAGATTCGAGCATTATTATTAGCCGGGATCAGATCTGCTGTTTTATGGCGACAAGTAGGTGGCAAACGAAGAACAATTTTATTCTCACGTTCAAAAATTGTTGAATGTGCAGAGCAATTATTAAGACGAATTTAAATATTAATCATGTTAACGCTTTAATTAATACTTTAGTTAATAGAAGTTAGTTAACGACATTAGGAATTATTATGGAACTTTCAGCATTAAGTGCAATTTCACCTGTAGATGGTCGTTATGGTAGTAAAGTAAAGTCTTTACGCCCTATTTTTAGTGAGTTTGGTTTAATAAAATACCGAGTAACCGTTGAAGTACGCTGGTTACAAAAACTAGCTGCAACATCAGAAATTAACGAAGTTCCAGCATTCAGTGCTAGTGCGACAGCAGCGTTAAACGCTATTGTTGAGAATTTCAGTGAAGAAGATGCTTTGCGCATTAAAACGATTGAAGCAACCACTAATCATGATGTTAAAGCTGTTGAGTATTTCTTAAAAGAGCAAGTAGAAAATAATGCTGAATTAAATGCAGTTACAGAGTTTATTCACTTTGCGTGTACATCAGAAGATATTAACAACCTTTCTCACGGTTTAATGTTGAAGGAATGTCGAGAACAAGTTTTATTACCAGTAATTGATGAAATACTAACTGAAATAAAAGCGTTAGCTGTTGAATATAAATCAATTCCTATGATGTGTAGAACTCATGGACAACCAGCCTCACCTAGTACAATGGGGAAAGAATTTGCTAACGTTTATATTCGTTTAAAACGTCAACGTGACCAAATTGCTAATGTTGAATTTTTAGGAAAAATCAATGGTGCTGTTGGTAACTATAATGCTCACCTTTCTGCTTATCCTGAAGTTGACTGGCATAATTTTGCTAATGAATTTGTAACGTCACTAGATTTAACGTGGAATGCTTTCACTACTCAAATCGAACCACATGATTACATTGCTGAACTATTTGATGCTGTAGCTCGCTTTAATACTATTTTAATCGATTTTGATCGTGATATTTGGGGTTACATTGCCATTGGTCATTTCAAGCAAAAAACTATTGCTGGTGAAATTGGCTCTTCAACAATGCCTCATAAAGTAAATCCGATTGATTTTGAAAACTCTGAAGGTAACTTAGGTATTGCAAATGCACTTTTATCTCATCTTGCACAGAAATTACCTGTTTCTCGCTGGCAACGTGATTTAACTGACTCTACTGTTTTACGTAATTTAGGTGTTGGTTTTGCTCATTCATTAATTGCTTACGGTGCTACATTAAAAGGCATCAGTAAACTACAAGTAAATGAAGAAAACCTTTTAGCTGAATTAGACAAAAACTGGGAAGTACTTGCAGAGCCAGTACAAACAGTAATGCGCAGATACGGTATTGAAAAGCCTTATGAAAAACTAAAAGAGCTAACTCGTGGAAAACGTGTAGATGCTGATTCAATGCGTACATTCATTGATAATTTAGATATGCCAGAAGCAGCAAAAGCGTCACTTAGAGAAATGACACCTGCGAGTTATATTGGCCGCGCAATTACTTTTATTAATGAATTAGATTAATAAATAATCTAGACTCATTAGTTTATCAAACGTTATTAAAGGAACCTATCGGTTCCTTTTTATTTTCATCACTGAAATCGTATATTTTAAGAGCTTATTCCTATGAAAAGTATTAATTGGGGTGATTTAACACCTGAAACATTCTTAAAAGAATATTGGCAAAAAAAACCACTATTAATTAAACAAGCATTACCAAATTTTCAAGGAACTATAGGTGCTGATGAACTTGCCGGCTTAGCCATGGAGCAAGAAATAGAATCACGAATCATTGCTAAAAAGGCCGATAAAAACTGGTTAGTTGAACATGGACCATTTGAAGATTTTGAAAAATTTGGTGAAAATAACTGGACGTTACTTGTTCAAGCTGTCAATAACTGGTCAAGAGAGACAGATCAATTAATCTCATTATTTAACTTTGTGCCGCGATGGCGAATAGATGATGTAATGGTTAGTTTTTCGACCCCAAATGGTGGTGTTGGTGCACATTTAGATCAATATGATGTTTTTATTATACAAGGTGAAGGGAAACGCCGCTGGCAAGTTGGGGAGCCAGATAACACATTGAAAACGCTTATTCCTCACCCTGATTTAAAGCAAGTAAGCAAATTTACACCAATAATTGATGAGATTACTGAAGCTGGTGATTTATTATATATTCCACCCAATCATCCACATAACGGTGTTTCAATTGAGAATTCATTAAATTATTCCATTGGTTTCCAAGCTCCTAGTAATCAAGATTTATGGTCTGGTTTTGCTGATAAACTTATTGATGAAGAAATTGGTGAACAACGCTTTGGCGATAAGAATAGAAGCGTAGCTATTCAACCTTCTTTGTTATCAGCTGATGATATTAACGATATTCGAACTTTTATGTTAGAAAAAGTCGTAGATGAAAAATTATTCTCTGAGTACATTAGCCAATATCTTACTCAGTCTCATCACACATTAGAGTTACTCATTCCAATGGAGCAGTTTACAAATGAACAAGTGTT
>JAGSHH010000087.1 GCA_023954655.1 Colwelliaceae bacterium | reverse complement strand
GAAAGAGCAAGTATCTCTTGAAGGTCTACATGTAAAATCAGCTAATTTAGATGATTTATTCTTAAAGCTCACAGGACATTCATTGAGGGAATAATATGAATTTAAAACGATTTTTAGCGGTAGTTAAGGCCCGAAATATAGAGTTTTTTAGAGATAAATCTTCATTAGGGTGGAGTTTGGCTTTTCCTATTTTATTACTTGTTGGTATGTCATTTGTGTTTTCTGGTGAAGGAAAGGCGGCGTATAAAATAGGGATTTTAAATTTATCACAAGTACAATCAACTTTTTTAGATACCAAATTTATAGATTTTATTGATTACCAAGATAGCGAATTAGCAAAAAGAAAATTGTCGCAACACAGTCTTGATATGTTTATCGATTTTACTGAAAAGCGCTATTGGGTAAATAAGGAATCGCCAAATGGTTATTTGGCTGAGAAAATATTCTTAGCGACTCACCAAAATTTTGAACAGTTAACTACGGAAGGTAAAAAAATTCGTTATGTTGATTGGGTATTGCCGGGTGTATTAGGCATGAATATGATGTTTGGTTGTTTATTTGGTGTTGGTTATGTCATTGTTCGTTATCGTAAAAATTCAGTTTTAAAACGCTTAAAGGCAACGCCGCTTTCAGCGTTAGAATTTGTGAGTGCTCAATTGCTTTCACGAGCTTTTATCGTAATGTTTACCTCTTCAGTTGTTTATATTGGTTGTAATTTCTTTTTTGATTTTTATATGCTGGGAAGTTATTTTGATTTGTTTTTAGTTGGTTTATTAGGGGCTTTTAGTTTAATCACTTTGGGACTCCTTGTTGCATGTCGTAGTAAAAGTGAAGAATTAATTGGAGGCTTACTTAATTTAGCTTCTTGGCCGATGATGATACTTTCTGGGGTTTGGTTTAGCTTAGAAGGTGCACCTGAAACATTAAAATCAGTTGCTGACTTTTTACCTTTAACTCACTTGGTTGCAGGAGCTCGAAAAATTATTACCGAAGGTGCTACATTGGGTGACATTAGTTATCACCTTGGAGTTTTAGCGTTAATGTCTGCTATTTTCTTGGCACTTGGTGCGTATTTATTTAATTGGAATACAGAAAGGTAAAATGTTTAGTTTGGCTCTTTTCAATTTATGAAGAAAAGCTAAACATTTTTTCAACATTAATATCGTATTTGTTTAATGTTGGGTTAAAGCATTTACTTAATTGTTTTATTTTGAAGTGATGAAAATTTTTTGGGGTAAGTTTTTTACTCATTTTTTCGATATTTTTTGGGCTGATTTCAACCATGTTAGTTTTAATTATGCCTCCAGTGTCTGAAATGAAATCTACTCCATTAAAGTAGTCATATAATAATACTTGTGCCCAAACTCCATCAAACATATGCCCGCCAAGGCTTAACGATATTTTTTTTGTTTTTATCTTTGGTAACACTTTCGGTAACCAATCAACCCCGCCAATTATAGGTTGGGTTGAACGAACTTTACTGACTAAAGCATCGCTGACACCTGTAGCAATACTGTCATTTGCAGCCCAAACAATATCAATTTTAGGGTGGCGATTAAGCAAAGCATTCATTTTTAGAGTTGCATCGTTAGAGGTCCAGTTGGTGCTAATGTATTGTAAGAAGTTTACTTTTTTATGTTGTTTAAGGTAAGCATCAAGGCCTAATTTTCTTGCTTGAGAGGATGATGAGTCTCTTCTCCCCCCAAGAGCAAGGATGTTAGGAGAAGCGGTATGATTAACTTTATATTGCTCTATGAGCTTTTTTGCTAATTGATAGCCAGTATCAAAATCGTCAGGTGATATATGAGCAAGCCAATATTGATATTTTTCTCTTGGATTACCGAAAAACTCATTATGCTTATCTATATTTGAGTTGATAGAAATAAATGGGATCTTAAAGTTATCTAACATAGCAATAAAATTTTCTTCTGTTTTAAGCCATAAATAACTGATGATGAAGTCAGGGTGCTGATGTGATGATAAATACTTATTTATTTGTTTTGTATAAGCGTAACGGTTTTGCGCAGACAAAGGAGCATTATATACGGTGAGGTTTATACCTAGTTCCAATGCAGACTTCTGCATTAATAAAGTTTTATTCTTCCAAAAAACACTATTGGCATTGGGCACAATAAATAAAATATCAGGTTTTTTCTCGGTGCATTGAAGTGCAAGAACTTGAAAAGCAGGAAATATAAAAATAAATATTAGAAAGGCATACCGCATATAAAGGTGATGTTAAATTGTTAATTAGTTCACACCATACCTTAATATATTATATTTTTACAAGTATGAACGAGGGTAACTTACCAATAATGCTAATGCCATGATATTACCCTTTTTGGGTATTTTGTAACTTAATTATTGTAATAAAGGATGTGAGAGTTTCTTTATATCTGCTTGGGGTGAATCGGCTTGGGTAAATAGTAGCTTGTTTGTCGATGATATTTTACTTAATGTTGTGCTTGTCCCGATACTATTTTTGGGTAATTTTAGTAGAGGTGATATTGATTTTTCTTCAAAACTATAAAAAGAAAGTTGATGATACTTCGAGAACTTTTGCTGAAAATATACACCCTTCGGCGAATAATCCCAGGAATATGTAGTTTTAAAGTCCTTACTATTAATTTTTTTAAATGGAGGGAAGCTTTTTTCATTTTCGGTTAGTGAAATTTCTTTTTGCCATAATCCATTTTTTTCACTTGTATATAATAAAGTTGTTGGTGATGTCATTAAACCATAACGACTACCATCGAAAGAGATCCTGTTACTTTCACCTGTTTGTATATTGATGTGATGTAAATCTACATACTCTTTTTCATACACCGCGGAAATAATTGCTTCATCATTCCATGACCAAGTGGGTCTGTTATGAGTTTGGTGAAAGCTCGGTACCGTAGATAAATTTTTACTCGTTAAGTCATAAATATAAATTTTATCTGCTTTATCTGCATCCACAGGCGCTAAAAATGCTATTTTCTTACCAGAATGTGACCATCTTGGATATCGTATAGTTTGTTGGAGAAAAGTTAGTTGCTGCCTATTCTGTCCTTGCTCATCGGAAACCCATAACTCATAGAATCCTGATTCATTTGAAACATAGGCAATTTGATTGTTTATTTCTGAATAATGTGGGTAATGGTGATTAAATTCTGATTCAATAACAGGAAATGGGCTAGAAGCAACATCATTATCAAGCGCTAAACTTGCAAGATGATATTTTTCAGCTCGTTGCTGGTAAAAAAGCTCTTTAGTTTCTTTTGAAAAAGCAGGGTAACTGAATCCTTCAAGTTGTAGGTTGGAAATTTCCATTGAATTCACATTGACTATAAATCCTTTACGGATATCAGCTCGTTGAGCACCATAAACTAGTTTTGTACCATCAGGATGCCAAGTTAGACCAACAATATCTTCTTCACCAGTAGTAAGTTGTTTAGACTCTTTAGTGGTAAGGTTGACCAAAAAAATGTTTTCATTAAATCGATTAACCCTGCGAGTAACAGCGATACTTTTTCCATCGGGAGAAAATGCGAAATCTCTTTCTTTATAATTACAATTATTACTGCAAGAAAATCGTACAGGTTGGTTATCTGTATTAGATAAATCAATAAGGTAAATACCACTATTGTCTGCTGGTTCATGATATCCATGAAAGGCTAGAGTATTATTGTCAGGTGAAAGGTCTAAATAATAATATCCTCCAGGGATAGGGCAATCTACAATAGCTTTTTCTTGATGGGTTAAAACTTTTAATTGGATGACTTGGCAGTAGTTTTCACTTTTATTCTTTCGTGAAAAGTACAAGTATTGGCCATCACTACTCCAGACAGATTGACCGACATAAGCATCGCCAAAGGTAAGTTGTTTAGGTGCTAATTGAGGGTTGTTCCTATCTTTAATAAATAAATTGCTTTTGTTTTGGTTATTCTTCCACTTAAAGACGACTTGTTTTCCATCGGGTGAAGGTGATGGAAATAACTCACTACCGGGTTGTTTGGTAATTTGAGTGATAATACTTGGTTCAAAGTTATCAGAAGTATTGAAATATAAAATTATTAGCCAAATACTAAATATTGAAATTAGAGAGTAAAAAGCAATTTTATAATATGTATTGATACGAGAACTTCTATGGATATTCTGGTTTGTCACCGTACTCTGATCTTCTTCAATACAAAAATCAGGAGCAATTAATAATCTGTATCCGACCTTTCTTATGGTTTCTATTGTTTCTTGTTCACCATTTGCTTCTTTTAATTTTTGCCTCAAGTGCCAAACAGCATTGGTAAGTGCTTTTTCGCCAACATAATGATTTCCAGCCCATACATTTTCTATTAATTCATCTCGTGGGATTACTCGGGGGTAATGTTTTGCTAAATAGCAAAGGACTTCAATAAATTTAGGCTGAATTGATTGTTTCGCTTGACCATCAAATTTTATTGAGTATTCAATAGGAATAACTTCACATTTGCCAATAATGAATGCTTGGTCAAATTTCATAAGATTTTAAGATGCGCCTTAAATATATTTATTATTAAGTTTTGTTGAAAGCAATAAATCATAGCTAGTTCAACGATCCGATACAATGAAATTTTGTCAGTTTTAAGTTAGATAATTGTAAAAGAAAATATCACAGCATATAAAAGAGACTATTTGAAGTTGTTGTTTGGTATTGATTTTATTATAAATTGTTTGAATAGATATTGAATAGATATATAAACGAGCCTCTACAGATTGTAGTCAATCATCAATTTTTTTAAAAAGGTATCAGCAAATAAATAAATGTTTGCTAGGTATTTTCGAAAGTTGATGTTGAATTTTCAGCATGTTTTCTGTCACCGAAAAATACCCATTATAAAAATTATATTAAAACATGATGATATGGGAATAAAAATGAAAAAATCATTAATCACGGTTGCAGTGCAATCGGCAATTATAAGTTCTGCGGTTTCGATGACAGCAATCGCATTTGCAAATGATGGACAGGCGGTTGAAGAAGTATCACGTCAAGCTATAACTTCAACTACACCAGAAGAAAATGTTCAAGAAAAAGAGCAAACGGAAAAAATTACCGTAACGGGTTCACGTTTACGTCGTGATAGTTTTAGTGTTGCTACACCATTGGCAACCATGAATCGTGAAGCGATTGAAGATACAGGTATTGGTTCATTATCAGATATTTTAATTGATGAACTACCACAAATTTCTGAAGGTAGTAGTAATTCAAATTCACAATCAAGTGTTCAAAATACAGGTCTCTCTACTATAGATTTACGTGAATTAGGTACAGGCCGTACTTTAACGTTAATTGATGGACGTCGAGTTGTATCAAACAGCTACTCTGGTAATTATGTCAGTTTATCTACTATTCCTTCTGGTATGGTTGATAAAGTTGAAGTTATTACCGGTGGTGCTTCTGCTGCTTATGGATCTGACGCGATTGCTGGAGTGGTTAACATTATCACACAACAAGACAAAGAAGGTTTCAACTTCAAAGCCCGTGGCGGTGAGTCAACAGAAGGTGGTGCAAAAGAGTTTGGTATCGATGCGGATTTTGGTACTGAATTTAATGACGGACGTGGCTACGTCTTCATGAGTACTTCTTATGATAAAGAGTATGGCATGACCTTCTATGATCGCGACCGCGCACAAGTTAACGATGCGTGGAGTTATGATGATGATGAAATGTGTAATGCAATGTACACAAATATTGGATATCAATGTATGCGTGATATCACTCAAGCGGATTGGAGTAGCTTAAGTGACTCAATACCTGGAGGTGTATTCGACGAACAAAGCAGCTCAAGACCTGACGCTGGCTTTTGGTATGATGAAAACGGCTTAAGAAATGATTGGTGGGAAGAAGAGTATGGTATTAATACTAACCAATTTGTCATGCTTCGTGTTCCAGATGAAAAAGCCTCAGCTGCAATTAAAGTTGATTATGATTTAAATGATGACGTAATGTTTTATGGGCAAATGCAGTACAGTTACAATCGCTCGATCAATGATAAAGCACCTGAAAGCGAAGATGAGTGTGATTCAATCGTAACTCATAACCCTGAAACAGGAGAGTTCGGTAAAGACTGTATTGGTCGTATTCCAAAAAATAACCCTTTCATGCCAGAAGAGATTCGTGATCAAGCTAGCTCTAAAGGGGTTAAATGGGATCGTAACTTTGCTGAAGTCGGCAATATTCAAACAGACAATACTCGAACTACAATTCGTACTTGGGCTGGTTTACAAGGCACAATATTTGATGGCGACTGGGATTGGGATTTATCAGTTGGCTTTGGTAAGTTTAAACAAGAACAAACACGTTATAATGAACTTTATGTTGCTAATGTTCGTAATGCTTTAGATGTTGAAAGTGACGGCAATGGTGGTTACCAATGTGCTGATGCAGATGCATTAGCTTCAGGTTGTGTACCATTGAACATGTTTGGTGAAGGCTCTATTTCAGCTGAAGCTGCAGATTATATTCGTGCCAACCCTACTATTACCTCAAATATTGAGCAAACAACCGTATTAGGTTATATCGCTGGCGATTTGTTTGAAATGCCTGCTGGCCCTGTTGCTTCTGCTTTTGGTTTTGAATGGCGAAAAGATTATCAAAGTGTTGAAACGAATGTACCTGAAGGAGGCATCACATTTAACTACGTACCAACTTTTAAAGGTGATGTTACAGTTTCTGAAATCTTTGGTGAAGCAGCATTCCCATTATTAAAAGATGTAAATGGCGCAAAAAGTTTAACGGCTGAAGTATCTGCCCGTGTTGCTGATTACAGTTGGTCAGGTACTGGTTTAGTACAATCTTATAAAACAGGTATCGTTTATGAACCTGTTGAAGGATATGCAATTCGTGCAAATTGGGCTCGCTCGCAACGAGCACCAGGTATTACTGAGCTGTTGTCTCCTCAACGTGGTGATTATGATAGCTTTGATGATATCTGTGATGGTGTAACTGCTACATCCGTTGGTACTGTTGATGATAACTGTCGAACACACCCTGGTATTATGGCGACTATTGCCGAAGAGGGTGAGTTTGATATCAGTGATAGTGGTTATTCTCCAAATGTAGGTAACTCAAATTTGAAGGAAGAAACAGCTGATACTTACACTGTTGGTATAACAATGGCACCATCATTTATTGATGATTTCAGAATTGCCGTTGATTATTACGATATTACAATCGATGATGCGATTTCTAGTTTCTCTAATGAAGACATTCTTCAGTATTGTTATGACTCAGCTATGCCATTTGGCTCTGATAATGATTTCTGTCAAGACCTTCAGCGTGATCCAACAGATGGTCAATTGACCACCGTTTTGCAACGTTTATATAATGTTGATGAAATTAGCACTAATGGATTTGATGTTGCAGCTGAATATAAATATGACTTGGGTGACTTTGGTCGTTTGAAGTTTAAAGCTGATTACACAAGAGTGCTTGAATATACTCAAACGGTACAGTCGCCAGACGGATTAGCAACCACAAGTTATGAAGGTGATTTGTCTGCGGATATCTTTGAAAATAAAGCTTCTGCTTCTGTAACCTGGTATAGAGAAGGTTTACGTATACGTTGGAGCACAAAATACAAAGGTAAAGTTGTAGCGAGTAATGCTCGTTATGATGATTGGAAAGATGATATGGCCGCTAATAACGAACGTTGTGCCGAAGGTTCAGATGATTGTATTTCGAACCCTGAAGCTCTAGCGTACTGGGATCTACCGTCATACATTAGACATGATTTATCTGCTTCATATTCAATGGACTTAAATAACGATACTGAAATACGTTTCTTTGGTGGGGTGAATAACATCTTTGATAACAATGGTCCGTTTATTTTAGGTGGTAAAGGTAACTACGATAGTAACTATGGTGGTGGTAAAGGGCGTTTCGTTTACGCTGGTGCAGAAGTTAAGTTTTAACCTAATCTCTTTGGTTAAACTATACACAAGGACGTGATTTTGTACGATAGGGATTTTGTAGCATTATGCTTCACATGGATGTGAATTTTTATTTTTGATGAACTTTGGTTGTTGTATGTTATTTAATAAATTGTATTTAACTTTATTGTTAGTAGGGATTTCTTTTGTTTGTAATGCTATTAAACCAATTGTTAAAGTTGCAATGGTTTCAAATAAAGTTTCAACAATAAAATCTGTAAAGCAAATAAATGAAAATACAGAAAAGGTTATTATCAATGATGGTCCATATGTTTTTAACCAAGATAATCACATACAAGCCTTTTGGCTTTGCAACGGTGATGTTGAAAAAGTCATTTATCAAAAAAAATTACTGCCTAAAGCATTTTTAAATCACTGTAATTCCTCTGTCATTGTTGATCGGATTGATTTTGTTGAAACTTCAATCTTAGAGTTTCAAGGTGATTTTCCAGTTGTAGCAACGAGTGACTTTCATGGTCAGTACGATGTGATGATGAGTTTATTGAAAAATAATGGTGTTGTTAATAACAAACTGCAATGGTCTTTTGGCAGAGGACATTTTGTTATTACTGGTGATGTTTTTGATCGCGGCGATAAAGTTACCGAAATTTTGTGGTTTTTATATCGTCTAGAAAAAGAAGCTGAAATTGCAGGTGGTAAATTACATTTGCTGTTAGGTAATCATGAAGTCATGGTGCTTAATGGTGATTTACGTTATTTACACCCGAAATATGTAGAAGTAGCAACAAAACTTAATCAGCCTTTTGAACAACTTTATGGAAAAGGTACTGTGCTAGGTGACTGGTTAAGAAGCAAACCTGTTTTAGTTAAAATCAATAATATGCTTTTTGCACACGGCGGTTTTCATCCATCTTTAGCACAAGAAAAAAGAACGTTGAAGAGTATTAATAATGTATTTAAATCCAATTTGGTAAAAAGTGAATTGGCTAAACCTCGTGAAGGTTGGGGAAAATACTTACATAAATCTAACGGGCCAATTTGGTATCGCGGCTATTTTAAAGATGATGGTGCAAGTGCACAAGAGATTGACTTATTATTAGAGCATTTCGATATCTCTCACTTAGTAGTAGGGCATACTTCTCAGAAGCAAGTAGAAACACGACACCACGGTAGAGTTATAGCTATAGATTCGAGCATTAAAAAAGGCTCATATGGTGAATTGTTATTTGTTGATGGTGATAAATTGTGGCGGGGTACTTTAAAGGGAATAAAGCTGCCTTTAGTTTCAGATTAAATACTTAACTGAATAAAACTACTTATTCTATTGATTAAGCCTAATAAATTTCTCCTCTTATTTGTTATAATACTTACTTCTCTTCCTCTTAACTGAATATCAAATAGTTGATATTTGGATTAGTAGAGGAATAGTCTTCAAGTTATAATGATTCAAGTTATATTTTTGAGCATCAGAGTTGGAATTTTATGCTATTAAAAATCATAGGAGTGTTCTTTGTTGGTTTAGCTGCATTAGGTGCAGTTTTGCCTATTTTACCTACAACTCCTTTTTTATTAGTTTCGGCTGGGTGTTTTGCAAAGTCTTCTCCGAGACTACATAAAAAACTATTATCAAATAAAACCTTTGGTCCAATGATTTTTCATTGGCAAGATTCTCGTTCTATCCCTCTACGGGCAAAAATAATTTCTTTAATTACTATGGTGTTAAGTGTTGCGTGGTCTTGTTATATGCTTGAAAGCAATTACTTAAGGCTTATAGTGGTTGTTTTAGTTGCTTGTCCATTTGTTTTTGTCTTACGTTTGCCATTATCTAAGCAAGCAAACGTAAAACCTGAAGAACAATAAAATATTATAACTAGCTAAGTGCTTTATTAACTAACGAAGCTAAATGGTCTGGCAATGTTAACGATAGTGCAATTTCATGCCCTCGTTCTGACATTTTTTTCCAAGTTAACTGAACAATCCTTATAATTTTCTCTTCATTATTCTTTTCAGTATATTTAGCTGCAAATTCGTCAAAATAATATTGTAAAAAAACTAAGCAGGCAACATCTTCCAATGTTTGGCTATCTAAATTGGTTTTAAGCTTTTCTTTTCGAATAATACAAGCAGTAATTTCCGATTCAGATTCATTATAACCATTGTTAATCATCAATTGTTTGGTCGTTTGAGCGTGAAATTTACCTAGTTCTTTTCGCCAAGTTAAATAGCCCTGTTTACCCAAAGGAAATTCAGAACGTTTGAAATGCCAGCGTTTTATATGTTGAGCTCGCACCGCTATTTGTAAATTTTCACTTGAATCAGGCCAATATTGATTCAAACAAGCGCTCATGTAATGACCGTAGATTAGTTCTTTTGGCTGGCTTTGGCCATCAATGATTGTTGAATTAGGGTCTTCATTATTAATGGCATCAATGGCTGATAAAACTGTATTTAATTGAGTCGTCATAAATTTGTTATAGTTGCAGCGAAAAACGTATAGTAACTTTTTCATTAAGATTTTCAAAGATCCTATCTAATTAATATAGCAAGGGGCTGTGGAGGAAATATTTGTGCAGAATGATCACTTGATCATATTGTCGTTTATCTCGAATTTCAGTATAATGCTTTCCCGTCCTGTTAGGGTAGTGTGTTTTTCGCGAACAAAACTAAACTAACATAACAAGTTTACACAAAATTTCTGTTTCCCCTGACATTTGGTATCACATGACAACTAGATATATTTTTGTAACCGGTGGCGTTGTATCGTCTCTAGGTAAAGGTATTGCTGCTGCTTCACTTGCTGCAATTCTCGAAGCACGTGGCCTGAAGGTTACTATGCTTAAACTTGACCCATATATAAATGTTGACCCAGGCACAATGAGCCCAATTCAACATGGCGAAGTGTTTGTTACTGAAGATGGTGCTGAAACAGATCTTGATTTAGGTCATTACGAACGTTTTATTCGTACCAAAATGACAAAGCGTAATAACTTTACTACTGGCCGTATTTACCAAGATATCTTATCACGTGAGCGTAAAGGTGAATTTTTAGGCGCAACCATTCAAGTTATTCCTCATATCACTAATGATATTAAACGCCGAGTTATTGAAGGCGCTGAAGGTTACGATATTGCAATGGTTGAAATTGGTGGCACCGTGGGTGATATTGAATCTCAACCTTTCTTAGAAGCTATTCGTCAGCTAGGTGTTGAACTTGGTCGTGAACGCGCAATGTTTATGCACTTAACTCTAGTGCCTTATATCGCGGCTGCGGGGGAGATTAAAACTAAACCGACACAACATTCTGTTAAAGAGTTGCGTTCAATTGGTATCTTTCCTGACATTCTTGTTTGTCGTAGTGAACGTGCTATTCCGGCAAATGAACGAGCTAAAATTTCTTTATTCACAAATGTGGAAGAAAAAGCTGTTGTTTCGATGCGTGATGTAGATTCTATCTATAAAGTACCTGCTTTATTGAAGTCTCAGGGTACTGATGAACTGGTTGTTCAGCGTTTCGGATTAGATGTTCCTGAAGCTGATTTAAGTGAATGGGAACAAGTGCTTTATCAAGAAGCTAATCCTTCAGGTGAAATCGTGATTGGTATGGTAGGTAAATATATTGAATTACCGGATGCCTACAAATCAGTTAACGAAGCATTAAAACATGCAGGTATAAAAAACCAAGTAAAAGTTAAGATTCAATATGTGGATTCACAAGATGTTGAAGTAAAAGGTGTTGAAATATTAAAAGACCTCGATGCTATTCTCGTACCAGGTGGTTTTGGTGAGCGTGGTGTGGAAGGCAAAATTTTAACGGCGCAATATGCGCGTGAAAACAAAGTACCATATTTAGGCATTTGTTTAGGTATGCAAGTGGCGTTAATTGATTTTGCTCGTAATGTTGCTGGCTTAGAAGGTGCTCATAGTACTGAGTTTAATGCCGAAACATCTCATCCAGTGGTTGGTTTAATTAATGAATGGTTAGATGAAGAGGGGCAAGTTGAGTACCGCTGTGAAAATTCAGATTTAGGTGGAACGATGCGTTTAGGCTCTCAATTGTGTCACATTGTGAAAGGTACCAAGGCATATGACGTATATGGTAGTGAAACAATTTATGAAAGACACCGTCATCGTTTTGAGGTAAATAATAACTACAGAGAGAAATTAAGTAACGCTGGTTTAGTTTTCTCTGGTTTATCTACGGATAAAACGTTAGTTGAGGTGATTGAAATTCCAGATCACCCATGGTTTATTGCTGGACAATTTCATCCTGAGTTTAATTCAACTCCTCGTGATGGACATCCATTATTTGAAAGCTTTGTTGCTGCCTCGTTTGAGCATCAAAAGCAGCAATCAAGCTAAACAACAAATTAACTAAAACCGTAGCCAAGAGCTGCGGTTTTCATTTTTAGAATTTAATTTATAAGTTTACGTAAACGTAAAATTTAAAGGAACAATAATGTCGAATATAAGTAAAATCATTGCACGTGAAATCATGGATTCTCGTGGTAACCCAACAATTGAAGCTGATGTATATTTAGAGTCTGGCGCATGGGGTCGTGCTGCAGCTCCTTCTGGTGCATCAACTGGTTCTCGAGAAGCGTTAGAATTACGTGACGGCGACAAAGCGCGTTATTTAGGTAAAGGTGTTTTAAAAGCTGTTGCAGCAGTAAACGACAACATTGCTCCAGCATTAATTGGTCAAGATTCATTGCAACAAGCTAAAATTGATCAAATTATGATCGACCTAGACGGTACTGAAAACAAAGAAAACTTTGGTGCTAATGCAATTTTAGCCGTTTCTTTAGCCGTTGCTAAAGCTGCTGCCAATGCAAAGAACGTTCAATTATTCGAACATATTGCTGACTTAAACGGCACTCCAGGTCAATACTCTTTACCATTACCAATGATGAACATTATCAATGGTGGAGAACATGCTGATAATAACGTTGATATCCAAGAATTTATGGTTCAACCTGTTGGTGCTAACAGCTTTAAAGAAGCATTACGTATGGGGGCAGAGATTTTCCATGCACTTAAGAAAGTTTTATCCTCAAAAGGCATGAACACAGCTGTTGGTGATGAAGGTGGCTTTGCTCCTAACCTTGAATCTAACGCTGACGCATTAGCGGTCAT
>JAGSHH010000136.1 GCA_023954655.1 Colwelliaceae bacterium | reverse complement strand
GCCTTCGGTGGTTCGAATCCACCTCCCTCCACCATCATTCTAAAAGCCCGTTACCATATGGTAACGGGCTTTTTTATTAAGTGCTTATATATCTTTTACAAATGTTTCTAAAGCTTCAAACTTATTTTTTAATTTCAAGAAACGTTTATATGACTCACTCTCAGATGAAAGGTGCGTAAATTGTTTGATAAGTATTCGTGCTTGTTTAAAATCTTCAATACGTTCTGGAGTAGCTTCATAGGATACAAGGAGTACTTGTAGCAAATTAAGCTTAACGCCTAAATGGTTTGGAAAATGATATAAAGCCTGGTTTAGTTTATCAATTGCTAATATATAATGTTTTTCTTTATATAAACTAACCCCTATTTCAAGAGCGCTTTGTGCAGCTGCTTTGTCTTTTTCACTGATAGGCCTATCTGATAAATCCACAACTTGAGATAATATTTCCATATTATCAGGATGTGCATGTGATAATTCATCAAGTAGTGCTTCAGCTTTTCCTCTACGCTGCATAGCTATTAATGATTTAGCTATACTAAATGTACCTTCAATACTTATTTCAGTTTTAAATCTTTCAAGTAATTTTTCTGCGTCTTTCAATGCACTATGTGACAAAGATCTGTCGTTTGCATTGTTATGAAGTCTTGCGGTTAAAAATTGAGCTATAACTTTAAGTTCGTTCGCTGGAAAATCTCTGATCATATTTCCAAGTACATCAAAGGCTTTATTATTAAGTTTTCTAATTTCAAACTGACTTAAACTATCCGAATTTTCAATAAGAGCCTCTGCAAAGTTAATCGCATTATCAGGTTTTTTATGAATGGAATGGTAAGCTAAATCATTAGTTTTAGATAAAGCAGTTGTAGCTTTGTCTATTTTATTATTGTTAAGACAAAGCTGAGCATATTGTCTTAAACGAGTGACTGAACGAGGAGATACAAGTAACGCTTTTTCGAGAGTTTCTTCTGCCTTATCTATATCATTATTTAATTGGTGTGTTTTTGACAACCAATCATATGCAGATAAATAAAAGGGATTATCATCAACAACTGCTTGAAAATATCGCTCAGCGCTAAAATAATCATTCTCTATTATAGCGATCTTTCCGAGCCCGATTGCTGCCCATTGGCAATTTTGGGTACCTAAGTAAGCGGTATATATTTTTTTGGCTTTGGCATACTCTTGTAGTTCAAAGTGTTGTCTTGATTTAATACCGAGGCATTCATGTTTATATGGTGAGTTATTATGAATTTGCTCTTTACACAACATAATGACTTTCTGATGATTATTTTCATCCATAGCTAAATAAATGTCATTCATCATTTCTTTTTTTTCAAAACATCGTGTTAATCTAATTGTGAGATCTTTGTGGGTATACGGTTTGGTAATATATTCATTAGGTTTATGCTCAAGAGCAGCTAAAACCATCGCTTGAGAAACCTCAGCTGTTATCATGATAATTATACAGTTTCTCGAAAGAATACTTTTAGCGCGTAATTCTTCGAGTATTTGTTGCCCATTTTTTTTATTATCCCCAAGATCATAACCAAGTAGGATCACATCAAAATTATTTGACTCACAAATAGAAAGTACATCAGGAGGATGAAAGCAGGTATCGACACTTAACACACCGAGACTATAGGCGAAAATTTTTAAATTATCTCGAGATTGTTTTACGCTATCGATAATAAGAAAACGTTTGTTTTCATAATCAATGTTGATCATGAATTCCCTTTGCAATGAATTACAACATTGCTTTTAACGGAATTTATTATTTTTGTCTAGTATTGTTAACCTCTTGAGCTAATATTTTTGGTAAATTAAGGATGAATATCCTTATCTTTTGATATTTCTTTTGTAAATTTGGGCTGAGTTCGTTTTTGGATAATTCATCAATTATTAAAGCTTCGTCTTTATAACCTAAATAACTTAAGCTCCCTTTAACTTTATGTAGAGTGTCATAAAGTATATCACTTTGGCTTTTTAAAATGGCTGAATCTATTTGTTCAATGTAATGAGGAAAGTCTAAACTGATTGAGTGGATTACTCGTTCAGCTAGTACAATATCATTATCACATATTTGCCAAAACCTTAAAAAATTTGTCATTAAAGCTCAAATGTAATGGAGTAATTAAATAGCAGTATAACGATTGATAAATGTTTGGAGTTGTTTAGTTACATTAATGAAACAAAATTATAGCGGAATAAATATATTTTGATTTGGTTAATTAAGCCATTATATTGAAACTTGGGTAGAAAATATTGATAAATTAGTAAACAAGTATAAGCTTAAGTACATAATATAAAGAAAACTATAAGAATTTCTTAATAATGCAGAAAATACTTATCATTGAAGATGATAATTTGGTTTCACTTACCTTAAAAGCTCAATTAGAGAAAAAAGGCTTCGAAATAAGCCAAGTATTTAATGGGTCAGCAGCTATTCGAAAAGTTATTAGTGTTAATCCTGATGTAATTTTGCTCGATATCGGTCTACCCGATAAAAATGGCTATGATATTTGCAAAGAGCTAAGACAGTTTTATCAAGGGGGTATTATTTTTTTGACGGCTCATGAGTCTGTTGAAGCTGAGATCACATCTTTTGGGTTAGGCGCTGATGATTTTGTAACCAAAGGTGCACCCTTTGAAGTATTATATCAAAGGATAAAACGACTAGGTGTAAGACCTAAAAAAGTAGATGTAAGTTTAACACTATCATTTGAAGATATTGAATTTCAGCCCAATAATTCGGATTGTTATCACTTGGGAAAACCAATAGGGTTAACGCAAGAAGAATATGAATTATTCTATTTCATTGCCACAAAACATGGGCAAGTTGTTTCACGACAAATGATTTTGAAAGTATTAAAGGGAGCTGATTATAATGGTATTGATCGGTCTATCGATATCAAAGTTGCTCGAATTAGAAGTAAATTAAAACGAATAGGCCTACCAAGTAAAATAATTCAATCAGTTCGCTCTAAAGGCTATCAATTTAATTATCCCGTTCAATAAATTGCAGTTGAATACTCTATACTGTATTCTTCACCGCCGCTAAAAATCAACCGATTTTAATTATCAAAGAGAATCATCATGAGTTTTTCTTCATTAGCTTTATCTAGCAAAATATTGTCTGCACTTAAAAAAAAGGGCTATAAAGAACCATCGCCAATTCAAGCTAAAGCAATTCCAGCAGTACTTTCTGGAAAAGATGTTATGGCGGCTGCTCAGACAGGTACAGGGAAAACAGCGGGTTTTACATTACCTATACTTGAGCTGTTATCGAAAGGTCAAAAAGCTAGAGCTAATCATGCGCGTGCGTTGGTATTAACACCCACAAGGGAGCTAGCTGCTCAAGTAGGTGAAAGTGTGGCAACATATGGCGCCGAACTACCCTTAACGTCGGCGATAGTTTTTGGTGGTGTTAAAATTAATCCTCAGATGATGCGATTACGTCAAGGGGCAGATGTATTAGTTGCAACACCAGGCCGATTGATGGATCTCTATAACCAAAATGCTGTAAAGTTTTCTCAAATTGAAATATTAGTACTGGATGAAGCAGATAGAATGCTTGATATGGGCTTTATTCGTGATATCAAAAAAATCATTGCCTTATTACCGAAGATAAGACAAAACTTGCTATTCTCAGCTACATTTTCACCCGATATACGAGCGTTAGCCAAAGGTCTCGTTCATAACCCTATTGAAATATCTGTAAGTCCTGAAAATACGACAGCTAAAACTGTTCAACAAATTGTGATCCCAACAGATAAAAAGAAAAAATCAAAACTTGTTAGCTACCTGATTAAAGAAAATAATTGGCAACAAGTACTTATCTTTACGCGCACCAAGCATGGGGCTAATAAGCTCACACGTGATTTAGAATCACAAGGTATTAATGCTGCAGCAATACACGGTAATAAAAGCCAAGGAGCGCGTACAAAGGCATTAGCTAATTTTAAATCGGGTGCGGTTAGAGTATTAGTTGCTACTGATATTGCTGCAAGAGGATTAGATATAGATCAATTACCACAAGTGGTAAATTTTGAATTACCAAATGTACCCGAAGACTATGTGCATAGAATTGGCAGAACTGGACGAGCAGGAGCTGAAGGACATGCAATTTCATTAGTATGCTCTGATGAACATAAAGAGTTGCAAGATATAGAATATGTGATCCAACAACATATAACTCGAAAAGAAGAGCCTGGTTTTGAAGCGGTAAATCAGTTACCTGTTTCTAGAGATATTAGACCTCTAAAAGCGAAAAAGCCGAAAAAAATAAAGCAAGATAAAAAAGAGCATAAAGACGGACAACGTTCAGGGGAAAGTGCTAAGGGTCATAAACCGAAAAGCAAAAACCCAAGACACACAGATACTAATAAATTAGGAAGTAATAATTCAAAATCAAAGAGAAGAAAACCTGATTCAAGAACAAATTCTCCTAAAAAACAACAAAGTAAGAATATTGACCCTTATAGTGCCACTCGCTAGGCGTTACTCAAAAGATAAAAAGACTATTTGTTTTTTGCCAGCCATTTGTCTAAGTTATTGGCAAATGCTTGGCGGTCACTTTGACTAATCGGTGATGCGCCACCTGTTTGTACCCCACTAGAGCGCATAGTATCCATAAAATCTCTTATGTTTAGTCGTTGTTTTATATTACTCGTCGTATAGAGCTCGCCTCTGGGATCTAACGCAATGCAGCCTTTTTCAACAACTTCAGCCGCTAAAGGTATATCAGCCGTGACCACTAAGTCGCCAGCATTAGCTCTTTTAACAATTTCATCATCGGCAACATCAAATCCAGAATTTACTTGAACAAAATTAATGACTTTTGACGGTGGTGTTTTAAGGTAATGATTTGCTAATAAAGTGGTTTCTATTTGTGTTCTTTCTGCCGCTCTAAAGATAATTTCTTTAATCACCACGGGACAAGCATCAGCATCAACCCAAATTTTCATCTTAAATCCTTATAAATTAGCTGCTAAAAGTAATGCGAGGTTGAGCATTTTTCGCCGAATCAATTTGAGGTGTACATACTAATAATCTTGATGAAGCAATTTGGTATTTATCTATAACATGTTGTTTAAAGTTATCAACACGTTGTAAGGAAAGCTTATTTAATTCATTAATAATATCTTTATCTATAATTTTTTTGCCTAATAAAAGCCCTGCATCTGCTGGAGTTGAAATGGGGCATAAGGTTATTTGTGTGTCAGGCTTGTCTTGCATTAATGAAGAAAACTCTTTTAGGAATATTTGTTGGCTTTCAGATAATTCGACCTGCTTTGGTGAAAAAGCTAAGTCATTAAAACGCACTTTCAATAACATTTCACCTGCACTCATGGCGATACTAACAACATTTGCATAAGGAACAAACGTTGTCATTAAGTAATCTTTAGCGGCCATCATGGTTGCCTGTTTGACTAATAAGGTAGCAAAACCTGTTAGACCAAATGAAGGGTCACTAGTATTTCCAGATAAAGGTAATGACAAATCAACATTGCCTTGGCTATCTTTTAACATGCCCAAAGCAACAGAAAAAGGAATAGCAGTTTGGTCTTTTAGAGAGTCAGCTTCATGATCATTTGCTGCAGTAAAGTCTATACCTCGTAATAAAATATTAGCATCACCCGAAATATTGTTACCATTTAATTGCGTATCAATAGCAAAATCTAACTGGCCACTTTTTATTTCATGATTTAGAGATTCTTTCACGTAAGACGATACGGCAGGCAAACTTACTTCTTTAAAGTCACCTTTCAAAGCATAATAAGGCTCTTCAAGAAATGGCTTGAGTAAACCATCGAAGTTAAAATGAGCATACTTATTATTCTTACCTTGAATGACTATTAAGCCCTCTGTTTCAGGTTCGCGGCTATTAATTTGTTTTAATTGTAATTTCTCTACGGTTAATTCTTGTAGAAAAACAGGTTGAACACTCTGATCTTTGAAGATAATTTTTGCATCATTGGTTAGGTGAAAATCATTTAAGCTAATATGAAATTTACTGCTCGTTATATTTTCAATTTTTGCTTCATCATCCACGGGAGTTTCAGCAGGTTTTTCTTTATTCATGCTAGAAATAGGAACCAAACTTGTCATCACTTTTTCAGAATTAACCTGAGCATCAACAATTAAATCAGACAAAGTAATAATATCTATATCTACAGACTGTTCAGAAGCAACAACGTTACTTATCGTTAATTGACTAAACTGAGTAAGTGCAGGTATTTCACTCTCAATGTCATGAGAAAGTGTCATTTGGTGAATGTTAATGCTGTCTAATGTTATTGTTGGTAAGGCTTGTGGTGTAGTAATCGAAATACCATCAACATTCAGTTTTTGGCTTGAGGCTAAAATTAAATGTGGATTTTGAGCGTTAGTGGCTTTTATATCCGTTAATTGAATATTACCGTCACCAGAAATTTCGAGAGGCTTATCAGTTTCTAAAGAAACTATTATTTTAGGGAATTCTACTAAATTCTCTGCAACTGAAAGATTAATATTGTCATTAACAACAGATAACTTAGCCAATGAAAGGTTTGTATCATCAAGCTGAATATTGGTGTTATCACCATTTAGTGTAGTTTTCTGTTTGCTATTTAAGGTGAATAAACCCTGTAGATTACTTAAGTTATTAGGCAGCCATGGTTCAACTAATGTTAAATCGAAATGTTTAACTTGGATATTAGAATGAACTTCACCCTGAGCATTTATTAAATCAGCCTCAGCAGAAAATTGAAAAATAGATTCTTTTAAAGCAACTTCAGCTGATAACATTGCAGACTGACTTAGTTTGTTAGCTGCCAGATCTTCGATTGATAGGCGATTAATTTCAACGCTTAAATTTTCTTTATTGAGGGTTAAATCTATCAGGCTATCTTTGATTAACAATGACGGCATAACAATCTGATAATCATTTTCGTTTTTTATTTTTTCTTCTTGAGCAGGAACTTCTTGTGGAGGTGACTGAGGAATTTCCACTCCAGCAATAATCATTTTGCCATCAGATATTTTTACTTGGCCAGTAATCCCTTCAGCTTCAAAAGACTTAATATATAACTCTTTAAATAGTAATTTGGTTAAGCTCAACTCTATTGTTAATTCATTTATCGTGAAAACAGTTTTTGACGCTTTTTCTAATGAAAAATCTTCAATGATTACTTGAGAAATAAAAGGGTTATAACGTAAATGGCTGTTGTCATTTAGTGTTAAATCGTAGGGGATAATGTTTTTTTTGATAAAGTGACTACTGACGTAAGGCGATATTAACCAAATTAATAAATACAAAAAAATGAAAAAAGCAGCAAGAATTTTGAAGGTAAGAATAGAAATTTTTTTCATTTAATTATCCGAAATGTTTCATGTGCACAATTATGGTGCGCATAGAGGTTTGAATACCTGATGATATTTGCTAGTTTACTCTAAATGCTATTGATTTATCTAGCGGATATCAACGTTCACAATATATAAAAAGTTGGAATAGATTGTGCTCTATTTATTCATTGAAATTATATTATGGGCTGTTGATCTTTTATT
This sequence comes from Colwelliaceae bacterium, assembly GCA_023954655.1. Lineage (GTDB taxonomy): Bacteria > Pseudomonadota > Gammaproteobacteria > Enterobacterales > Alteromonadaceae > Thalassotalea_H. The sequence goes on along the minus strand of JAGSHH010000136.1, from coordinate 1,962 downwards.
TTAGCCTCTGCTATAGGTTAAAGATTAACCCTAGCCCTTTGGGTTGTCTTGAAAAAGCGTCGTACTTTGTTGCTTAATGATGCATTTGGAAAAACCAAACATTACATTAAGCGCCTCGACCGTCATCTTTTTCAAGAGCAACAGAGTTTTAAATTGAAAGATAAACAGACCCTAAACAATTAACTTAAAGAGAAAATACCATGAATAAACCACAACGCGATGTCACCTTACGATTTTTGGCCGAGCCTCAAGATGTAAACTTTGGTGGAAAGGTGCATGGTGGGGCTGTGATGAAATGGATTGATTTAGCTGCTTATGCTTGTGCTGCTGGCTGGAGTGGACGTTATTGTGTTACTGCATACGCAGGTGGAATTCGGTTTGTATCCCCTATTCATGTTGGTAGTTTAGTTGAAGTCGAAGCTAAAGTTATATTTACGGGTAATTCTTCAATGCATATTGCCTTAGAGGTGAATGCATGTGATCCAAAATCACTAAATAGAAGAAAAACAACACATTGTATTGTCATCATGGTGGCTGTTGATGAACATGGACAGAAAATTGGGATCCCTGAATGGGTACCAGAAAGTAAAGCAGATAAAAAACAACATGAATCAGCAAAAAAATTGATGGAAATGCGTAAACAAATCGGCGAAGAGATGCAAATTTTTGTAGAATAGTTGCTTCAAAAATTGATTGCTCTTTAGGGGCTAAAATGACTCAAACGTTAGATACAAAACAAATATCCACTATTTTGGCTTACGACAATAGCCAGAGAGCGAGTTATTTTCTTAAAGAGGTTGTAGCAAACAATACTCTTTGGATCCTGAAAGATGAGCATGGCTGTGTCATGTTAAACACAGAAGATGAAGATTGTGTACCTGTTTGGCCTAATCAAGAATTTGCCCAAGCGTGGGCTACCGATGATTGGCAACATTGTACAGCAGAAGCCATATCACTTAATAAATGGTTTAGCCGTTGGACCCATGGCTTAATTGATGATGAATTAGCTGTGGTTGTTTTTCCTAGTGATAAAGATGAAGGCTTAGTTTTTTACTCTGATGAATTAGAAGTTGAGTTAAAAGCGAGTCAAAAAAAGTTAGGAAAAGGGCAGCGATAATTTATGAGCTTTTCTTCTCTTAACTTAGATAAAGCATTAACTGATGCAGTTAAAGCTAAAGGATATGATCAAGCGACCCCTATTCAGCTAAAAGCCATTCCTGCGATATTAGCGAAAAAAGATGTGATGGCAGGAGCGCAAACCGGTACCGGAAAAACCGCGGCATTTGCTTTACCTATTTTACAAAAACTATTACATGTAATGCCAGAAAGTCGTCCTGTTCGTGCGTTAGTATTAACGCCAACAAGAGAACTTGCACAACAAGTGTATAAAAGCTTTGTTAGTTACGCTGAAAATACAAAAATTAATGTTGCGGTTGCTTATGGTGGCGTGAGTATTAATCCTCAAATAGCTGCCTTAAACAAAGGCGCTGATGTTTTAGTGGCAACTCCGGGGCGTTTGCTCGATCATATTATCAATGGCTCTCTGGCTTTAACCGAACTTGAATGTTTAGTATTTGATGAAGCTGATCGTATGCTTGATATGGGCTTTAAAGATGAGATAGATCGTATACTCAACCGCGTACCGATTAATCGTCAAACGTTACTATTTTCTGCAACTTTTGACGACGCTATTTTTAAGCTGAGTAAGAATTTGTTAACTGACCCTGAATTAATTGAAGTTGGTGAACGAAATACTGCTGCGGCTAAAGTCGAACAAATTGTTTATACCGTTGATTTAGATCGAAAACGTGAATTGACATCTTTTTTAATAGGTTCGAAAAATTGGCAACAAGTGTTGATTTTTACTCGTACAAAGCAAGGCGCTGACGCACTTGCTAAAGAAATGTGTAAAGACGGCATTAAAACACAATCTATACATGGTGATAAATCACAAGGAGCTCG
>JAGSHH010000190.1 GCA_023954655.1 Colwelliaceae bacterium | reverse complement strand
CTTATCGATCATTTGATTTGTGAGCTTAAAGCAGCACAATCTGCGATGTTTTTAATTCGTAAATATGCGGTGGATAAAGAAAGCGCTAATGCGCTTTTAGAATGGTTACAGCCTTTTGAAACCCTTATATATAAAAGGGAAGGGGATTGGCGTGAGCTTCCATCTAAAAATAAACTCTCTAAAGCCGTTATTCCTAAATCAGGCTCAAAATATGGGCAAGATTTAATTGATAAAATGGTTGTTCTAATCAAAGAAGAGCTACATCACTTTTATCAAGTATTAGAGATAATGGATGAATATGGTATTGAGTACAGAAGTATTACACCGTGTCGTTACGCTAAAGGCATGTTGCGAAATGTGAAAACATTCGAGCCCGATGCCATGATCGACAAACTGATTGTAGGTGCTTATATTGAAGCACGCTCTTGTGAACGTTTTGCTAAATTAGCGCCGCATGTGGATAAACGCTTAGGTGATTTTTATATTTCCTTATTGCGCTCTGAGGCTCGTCATTATCAAGACTATTTAACATTAGCTGAAGAAATTTCAGGCAGTGATATTACCGATAGAGTGAAGTTTTTTGGTGAAAAAGAAGCTGAGCTTATATCGTCACCTGATGAAGACTTTAAATTTCATAGTGGTGCTCCAATATTAGTTTGATAATATTCATTACCTTTCTTTTTATTGTTATTTAAAACAGTATTTGGTTAATTTTTTGAATACTGTGTTAATCGTTCTAATTGAACTTTTAATTGTTTCTCATTTTCTTGAAATTCATTCAACTGTACAACACAAGTTGTTTTATTTTCTAGACAATTCTTTTAGGTATCTTGAGAAAAATCAGTATTGTCGGCATCTTCTATTGCTGACTTTATTTCTAGTTGGAAGTTGAGAAGTTTTTCACCACAAAGAAAGTATTGTCAGTTATTCGAAAATACGAGTTGAGATGTCGTTAAGAATAATGCAATAGAGGTATATATTATCTGTTTAGTATTAAATTTGAACATCGTTTTAAATCCGTTTAATTGATGATTTTAGTTGTTAATTTATAAATTGATTTGTTAATAGTTCACTGGTTTAACTTTATGTAATACTCGAATCAGCAATTACACAGCAGTTTCTACCAGCACTTTTTGCTTGATAAAGTGCGGAATCTGCAATTTCAAATACTGTTTTCCAGTTATTGTCTTTCTGGTATTCTGATATACCGGCTGAAATTGATATTGGGGGTAAATAAGTATTTGAACTTTTTTGTTTTAATTTTAAGTTTGTAATTGAAACTCGTATTTTTTCTGCAATATTTTTTGCTTCATTTTTATTTTTATCAGCTAACACTACAACAAACTCTTCGCCGCCAAAACGAACTGCAAAGTCAGTAGGGGAAATGTGGCTTTGTATTGTTGAGGCAACTCGTTGAATTACCTTATCACCAATTGAATGCCCAAAATCATCATTAAATTTTTTGAAGTGATCAATATCGATTGAAATTGATGAATGAACATTTTCTAGATCTAAATCTTTCAATTTTTCATCACAACCTCTCCTGTTGTATAAGCCTGTCAAGGCGTCTTTCATTGCTTCTTCACGTGATGCTTTTAACTGAGTTTTTAATTGATTTACTTGTTTATAGGTTTCAGCGAGCTCGGATGTTAGATTATTATGCTGAAGCTTAGAATCCGTTAATGTTGAATTAATAAAGCTAACTAAAGGTTTTAAGGAACTTACTTGGTTAGATTTTGCTAGTACCTTATCTGCTTTCTTAAAATTACTGGCAATTTGTTCTCCATTAATTGCTTGAATTTCTAGTTTTTCAATAGTTGAAGAGAGGGTATTCTCAAATGGCGTTAGAAACGATTTTTCAATATTTTCTGAACTCGAAAAAAACTCTAAAAAAAGTGATTCAATAAATATGGTATCTAAAGAACCATTCCAACTGATGTATTCATCAATAAACTTATTCATTTTTTCATCTTTTTTAGATAAATAATGGTAGATAACTGAAAAGTTTATAGGCGTTGGTGCAACTTCGTAGTTGCTGAGAAATTTAATAGTTTCTTTACTGAGTTTTACAGCAGAAGGATAATTATCGCGAGTGTTCATTTCTATTCCCTAAGAAAAACTCTAAAAATAATGATTATTTGTATTGGTTGTTAATGTTTAATATTAGTAAATAATTGAAGAAGTACAACACTTATCAGTTATGACTATTTAAGAATTTGATTATAATGGATTGTTGAGTAATTCAAAACCATTTTTGTCAACTTTTAACCATGCACCTTGTTCATACCAGTCACCTAAAACAATACGTTTTGCGCCTTTATTATTGGCGATTAAAGTATGCACTTTTGGGCGATGAGTATGTCCATGAATAATGAGTTGGCTGTTATTTTCTTCTAAACATTTCACCACTTCTTCTTCTGTGACATCCATAATATCTTGGGATTTTACAGCGGTAGCTTCAGCACTTTGTTGGCGGTAATTTTCAGCCATTTTCCTTCGAACAAACAGTGGTAAACTTTTTACAATCGCTTGCCACCACCAAGAACGAGATTTTCTTCTAAATTTCTGATAACCAATATCTTTAGTACAGAGTGTGTCGCCATGCATTATGACTATTTTCTCATCGTACAATTCGATTGTTTCTATTTCAGGGAGTAAAGTCATGCCTGATTTTTTGGCAAAACGAGCGCCTAATAAAAAGTCGCGATTACCATGAATATAGTAAATTTTGACGCCAAACTTTTTTAACGCTAGTAACCCGTTTGCAATATTTTCAATGAAAGGTGATTTATCATCATCTCCAATCCAATATTCGAATAAATCGCCTAGAATATATAAAGTTTCGGCTTCTTTAGCTTCATTTTTTAAAAATGATAAAAAACAGGCCGTTATATCGGGCCTGTTTTGAGCTAAATGTAAGTCAGCAATAAAGTACGTTATTGCTGACTTATCAACAGATACCATAAAATTATTCTACAAGTGTACTTTCGATTAAGATTTCTTCTTTTGGTACATCATCGTGATGACCTAAGCGTCCAGTATCTACTAAAGTCATTTTATCAACAATGTCCATACCTTCCACAACTTCAGCGAATACACAGTAGCCAAAACCTTGAACGGATTCATTCTTAAAATCTAAAAAATTATTATCAACTAAATTGATAAAAAACTGTGCAGAAGCAGAATGAGGATCTTGCGTACGAGCCATGGCTAATGTGCCACGTTTGTTACTTAACCCGTTACTTGCTTCGTTTTCAATAGTTTCACGTGTTTCCTTTTCGCCCATGCCTGATGAAAAGCCACCACCCTGTGCCATAAAACCTTTTATCACACGATGAAAGATAGTGCCGTTATAGAAACCGTCTTCAGCATATTGTTGAAAGTTTTTTGCAGTAACAGGCGCTTTTTCAAAATCTAATTCAATTTTGATATCACCCAAGGTTGTTTTAAATGTGATCATAATATTGTACTCATAAGAAATAATGTGAGAATTGTAACCCATACCCGTGTCACTTCAAAATGTTCGTTTTCAGGTACATTTTGAAGTAACGCGGGTATTATGCCTAAATCTGTAAAGGGAAGTGATGACCGAAGTTAATAGTTCGGGTACAATTATCGAAAAATTTAGTCATTAATTATCATTTTTAATAGGAATCATAAAAACTCATGTTGCAGATATACAATACCTTAACCCGTAAAAAGGAAATCTTTACACCAATTCAGCCCGGTAAAGTAGGTTTGTATGTTTGTGGTTGCACTGTTTATGACTTATGCCATATTGGCCACGCAAGAACGTATATTAGCTTTGATAATATTGCCAGATACTTACGTTTTTCTGGTTATGACGTTAATTACATTAGAAATATTACTGATGTTGAAGATAAAATTATTAATCGTGCTATCGAAAATAATGAAACAACAGAACAGTTAACTGAACGTACTATTGCGGCAATGCATGAAGATTTTGATGCCTTAAATATGGCTCGTCCAGATCTTGAACCGCGTGTGACTACTCATATGCCTGAAATTATTGAGATGATTGACACGTTAGTTGCAAAAAAACATGCTTATATTGCTGGTGATAATGGGATAGGAGATGTGTTGTTCGATGTTTCAAGTTTTGCTGACTATGGAAAACTAAGTGGACAAAATTTAGAGCAACTGCAATCTGGATCTCGTGTTGAAGTTGATGAAACAAAGAAAAACCCAATGGATTTTGTCTTATGGAAATCAGCAAAACCAGAAGAGCCAAGCTGGGATTCTCCTTGGGGAGCTGGTCGACCTGGTTGGCACATAGAATGTTCTGCGATGAATAACAAAGTACTAGGTAAGCATTTTGATATTCATGGTGGTGGTTCAGACTTACAATTTCCACATCATGAGAATGAAATTGCGCAAAGTTGCTGTGCATTAGATACGCCTTATGTGAATTATTGGATCCATACAGGCATGGTGCAAGTTGACCAAGAAAAAATGTCTAAATCGTTAAATAATTTCTTTACCATTAGAGAAGTGCTTGCAAATTATGATGCTGAAACAACGCGTTTCTTCTTAACAACTGGTCAATATCGCAGCCAATTAAATTACTCAACAGATAATTTAGATCAAGCACGTGCTGCTGTTGAACGAATTTATACAGCGTTAAGAGATATTGAAATTGATAGTGACTTTCAGTTAGATAAAGCTAACCCATTTGTTGTGAACTTTTGTAAAGCAATGGATGACGATTTTAATACGCCAGAAGCATTAGCTGTTTTATTTGAATTATCCAAAGAGCTTAATGTAGCTAAACAAAACAATGCAGAAAACACTGTTGAATTAGCTTCACTGCTTAAAGGGTTAGGTAGTTTACTCGGTTTATTACAGCTAGACCCTGCTAGTTTTCTTCAAGGTGAAGGTGACAGTGATGAAGTGGCTGAGATCGAAGCATTAATCAAACAACGCAATGATGCTCGAGCAAATAAAGATTGGGCTATGGCAGATGATGCACGTGATAAATTAAAAGCGTTAAATGTTGTACTTGAAGATAGCGCTGGAAAAACAACGTGGCGAAAAGCTTAATGATTCTTTATTAATCGTTAGTTATTTAAAGTTAGCAAACAATAAAAAGGCCAGCATTAAGCTGGCCTTTTTATTGAATAGGGTTTGCATTCTTAATTAACTGTGAAATTTTTCACACGCTATTAAGGTGTTTTCAATTAAACTTGCTACCGTCATAGGGCCAACGCCACCAGGAACAGGAGTTATAAATGAGGCTTTCTCTTTGGCTACGTCAAACTCAACATCGCCAACTAGCTTGCCATTTTCTAAACGATTAATGCCAACATCAATGACAATTGCTCCTTCTTTAATCCAATTACCAGGAATAAATTCAGGTTTACCAACCGCAACTACAATTAAATCAGCATTACGGACTTTTTCTTCTAAGTTTTTAGTAAAGCGATGAGTTGTTGTGATGGTGCAGCCAGCTAGTAATAACTCTAAAGTCATTGGACGACCAACAATATTTGAAGCACCTATAACTAAAGCATCTAAACCATGTGGTTTTACACCAGTAGATTCAATTAAGGTCATAATGCCTTTTGGAGTACAAGGTCTTAATCCCGGTAAACGTAAAGCTAATTTACCAACATTTGAAGGGTGAAACCCATCTACATCTTTATTAGGCGCAATATGTTCAATGACTAAATTAGCATCAAGACCAACAGGTAAAGGTAGTTGTACAAGAATACCATCAATTTCTTCGTCATTATTTAACTTTGAAACTAAGGCAAGTAATTCTGATTCTGTTGTAGTTGCTGGTAAATCATAAGAACGAGAGACAAAACCGACTTCTTCACATGCTCGACGCTTACTGCCAACATAAACTTCAGAAGCAGGATCACTGCCGACTAAGATAACGGCTAAACCAGGAGCTCTTAACCCTTGTGCTACACGAGCGCTTACTTTTTCTTTAACAGAAGTTCTTAATTGTTGTGCGATGGCTTTACCATCAATAAGTGATGCAGTCATAATTCCTAGGGCGCTGAGATAAAAAACGCGTCATTTTCTCATAAATTACCAAAGAGGTGTAGATGAATTTTGTTTATATATTGTATACATTGATTTTGCTCTTTAAGCTTAACAAAATTAAAGTTGTATACTTTGGCTCATGAGTATTAAAAATAGACAAATAGTTTGTTCTTTCCTAATGGTTGATGTAAAAGTAACCGAACGCATATTTTTTTATAAAAAAGGTTTGACGATGAACGGGCAACTAGGTAATATCCGCACCCGTTGAAAGCGAGCATGTATTTGTTTGTAAGTATGCAAATGTCGGTGATTAGCGCAGCTTGGTAGCGCACTTGGTTTGGGTCCAAGGGGTCGCAAGTTCGAATCTTGCATCACCGACCACTTTCTTTTCTTTATATAGAATTGAAAGTAACACCTGTTAGGCCTCGTGCGCCCTTAGCTCAGCTGGATAGAGCAACGCCCTTCTAAGGCGTGGGTCAAAGGTTCGAATCCTTTAGGGCGTGCCATTAACAGGCGTGTCAAAAGGTTATGGTGGCTATAGCTCAGTTGGTAGAGCCCCGGATTGTGATTCCGGTT
>JAGSHH010000146.1 GCA_023954655.1 Colwelliaceae bacterium | reverse complement strand
CCGTAAAGGAGGCTTTAAGTTCTGTGTATTCTAAATTGTTTTTGGCGCTATCAAGCTTTGCTTTAGCAGATGAAAATTGAGATTTTAATTGATCAAAATCTGCTTGCGAAATCGCGTTACTACTAATTAAATTTTTAGCTCGTTGAAAATCAGCCTTGGCTTTATCAAAATATGATTGAGCTTCATTTAATTGCACTTTAATATCGCGATCATTTAGCTTGGCAATCACTTGTCCAATTTTAACGTTTTCACCCTGATTAAAATTAAACTTAATTAACTCACCCGAAACTTTAAATGATAAATCGGCTTTACGGGAAGCATCTACAACGGCAGTGAACTCGTGAGCTCGATTCAGGTCAGGTACCGAAACTGTTAGTGTTCTAACTGGTCGTAATTGCTTTTCAGTCTCAATTTTTTGTTCGCTACATGAACTTAATAGCATTATGCACAAAGCACCACATAAGACATTTTTATTATTGAAATTTCTTAATATCATAATTGATCCGTTTTAGTTGTTTTATGACGAATTCGTGCTAATTTTTTTACAAAGTTATCAATCCATACATCTAACACTTGAGTTACCGCTGTAAAACCATCATCACCACTTTGCCCCATGGTTAAACCTATTTGCTTGGTTGCTGTCATCGCAAATACCCTTTGTGATTGCTTGCCAAGAAGAAACTCAACTTCTATAGATACTTCAGTAATGACATTTTTTTGGTTGGTCATATTTAAATAAGCAGCATCACCTGCATTTAAGATTATCCGAATTGGAATAAAATCTGTTACCGACATTTCGGGCTCTGATAACTTAATATTTGAGAATGCACCTTTGATAGTTAAAGTGTTTGGAGTTGCTACATCTACAAGACGATAATCGGCTTTTAATGCATTTTTAAGTTTTTGATGAAAGTAAAGATTTAGTTCTTGCAAGCGCTTAGTATTTAACAACACGGTATTATTGTTTTTACTTGCTTTAATCCAAATTTCAAAAGGAAAAAGTTTGATTTCTTTAATTGAAGCTAATGTATTTTGATTAAAATCCTTCGCTTGGAATATTTTAGTATTATCATAATTTTTGGATTTTTTTAATTTTGAATAATCCCCAAGAAATCCTGATTGAACTTGATTTAAATTATTAGCACATCCACTTAATATCACACTAATAATAAACATTGTAATACTAAGAATTTTGTTATTGTAAATCATATTAAACTCCAAAAAATTTCCCTGAAATTGTTCTTTGTTACTTCCCAAGTTAAATAATAATTATTTAATTTTAAGAGTTTTTTTATGTGGTTTGTATTTTGGCAAAGCGCGATCATAAAATATCGATAACATTAAAATAATATACATGACAACGTGAGTAACCATAATACTTTTCAATGTTTTAATTGAACTATTCCATTCATGTAAACTCACTACATATTCAATTACACTGTTATTAAGACAACAAGCTTGTTCCCGCATTTGAAAGATTTGTTGATATATACTACCTAGAAATAATGTTTGATTTTTCATCATGTAGAAATTGACTATAGCAAAACCACTATAAATAATCATCGCGGCAATTTTTTCGTTTCTAAACAACGGACGATCGACATAAATAATACCGCCAATCAACGCCAAATGAACAGAAATAAACAAAGTCCAGTGAGTATCAATGCGATTACTTAAAGAAAGAGCTAAATCTAAAAGTTCATATGGTGTCATGATTACTTCCTGAATACTTCATTGATTTAAAATTAAGCTAGTCATTTAAGTCTATATTAAATATCAATAAATGATACGTAGAGCCTATGAAAAAGTCTAGCCAATCGGTTATACAGTTTAATTTACTAATATGTCTTAACCAAACTAACGAACTCTCGTTTAAACCATTTATCTAACATTTTTTTTTCATGGCCTAATGATTCACTGCTATAGCGTAAATTGTTACTTTGCATAAAATTCAAACTTGTTAACTTTTCACTTCCTGACTTTACTATTTCATTATCATCACCTATCAATTGATATGAAAGGTTCATTCTCGGAAAGTAAGGCTCTCTTAAGATGCGTATTTGTCGCGTATTTTTAAAATTTATTTCTCCTGCTAGGTCAATGTTCAATATGTCTACTTTTAGTGTTTGATTTTGGGGTAAGCTTTTTGCGAGTTTAATAAAATGTTTTTCTAATACTTTAAAAGTACGCTCACGAAATGCTTTACGGTTTTGTTCTCCTGAACGCATATCATCATAAGTTTCTGGCTTAACCCAGTTCATCTCTACTGTTGCTGCAAAAGACGTTTGCACAATAAATAGACTAAAAACAATACTCATCGATATACTCGTTAACAATTTAGAATATATTTTCATAATAACCTCTTTAAATTTTGTTGAATTTTCAATTTTATAATTTTTGAACTACTGTTTTATCTATTTTACTGAGCGCTGATATTTCTTTTGCTTGTGCTTTAGTGACTTTATAAATCGACTTTATAAAACATTTATTTCCAGGTGAATCGAGAATCGATATAGAATCAAAACGAGTCACTAAGCTTGAACTCATGCCTTGATTAATAGCGATAGTTTGAGCATGGAATAAGTTCGAACAGAAGCTACTTAATTCAATAAAGTATTTTTTATTCGGCATTGTTGAAATAAATAAATAGTTATTACTTAATGATCTCCAACCGCTAAAATTAAAAGTTTGAATTCTATCTTGGCTTAATAATTTTTGGTCTTCTATATACTTTCTATAAGCAACATCTCGTTCTTGATAAGAAAGGCTGTTATTAGAAGCACAACCGGTCAAAAATCCTAAACCTATCAGGATAATCGTAATAAATTTCATCTTAATACTCCTTAACTCTCAATGTATTGAATCTATTTTATGGAATTATTTTCCAAGCCCCATCTGCTTGTAAACATGCGGTTCCGTAAGCTTGTTCTGTATTCCCGCCAACCGTTATTTCTTGTTGAAATTCTCGACAGCTCAAACCATTACTATTTGTACCTTCCTTTGTCGTCATTACATAACCTGATGAGTCGTTATCATGCCATGTTATTTTTTCACCAACTTGCGCTGTTGTGGCGCTAATTTGTGCCGTTTCATGTTTACGTTGTGCTTCTTCATTAATGTTATCAAGCACCTTCATTGTTATTGCCGTAAATGCTAGCCATTTCCATGCGTCGTTATCATTGTGATAATGACCGTAGCCTATAAATGCATGACCATGCGGACGAATAATGACGACATTTCTAAAGCTGCGATGCCTAGGAGCGATAATGACCTGATTATTACGATGATTAGTAGCATTCCAACGTGTCTTTGTAGAAACTTTACGGTCGCCTTTATTATTATCTTGACGATATTCTGTTTTACTATTATTCGAACGTTCTCCTTTTGCTGAAGCATCCAGTGGGTTTAAAACAAAACCAATAATAAAGAATGTAATGAATGATATTTTTAAATTGTTCATTGCTAACTCCTGCTGTAAATTTAAATGGGGCTAAGGTCTTAACCCTTCGTTAACCCTTGATGAAATAATGGCAGGTTGATCAAATATTAGCGCAACAATTGGTGCCAAAAGGTGTGCAATAAGTGACAATAATGCGTAGGATATATAATTAAGCGAACAGGTAAGTTTTTTGTCATCTATCTGATCCCATTAACAAATAAGTATTATATGACTGCAACCACACTTTCCACTATTCCTAAATTAATCTCCCAGGTATTAGCTATTTATGATGTTTTGCCTGAGAAAGTATTCGGCCAAGCAGGTATTAATCTAAATTCAGTAACTACATCAAGTAACCGTGTGTCCATGGAAGACATGGCTACCTTGTGGCAACTTGCAGTTGCGGCCACTAAAAATGAGCATTTAGGTTTAGTTGCTGCCTCTATATTTCAGCCTGCCTATTTGAAAGGTATTGGTCTAGCTTGGATGGCTAGTGCTAATATCGAGGAAGGATTACGTCGATTTGTTAATAATAGCCAATTAATTAATACTGCAATGCAAATTGAATTAATTGAAAAAGAAGAACAACTAATCATTCAATATCAACCTAGTTTATCTACTGAAGAAAGAGTTAAGGCACATCCTTGTGCAATTCAACTAGGTATTGGGTTTTTCCTTAAAATGTTTAGATTGGCAGCATCAAAAAACATTCCCGCTACAGGCGTCTGTTTTACTTTCCCTATTGATGATTCATCAAAAGGCATTTATGAAGAGTACTTTCAATGCCCTGTATATGGTTCCTGTGAAAGTAACAATATTTCGTTTTCTCAACCTTTATTAAATGAACTGCTTCCTACTCACGATCCTGAATTAGTCGCACTGAATGAATCAACGATTAGTAAATATTTAAGCTCAATGAATAATGGAGAAACTACAATAAAGGTGATAAAAATTGTTACTGAATTATTACCTAGTGGTTGCCCTAGCGAGGAAGTTATTGCCCATAAACTTTTTATGAGTAAACGGACATTACAACGCAAACTAAATCAAGAAGGTCAACCGTATTCCGAAGTATTAAACTTAGTTAGATTAACACTCGCCAAACAACTCTTGGCTATGTCTCAGTTGTCAATAACTGAGATAACTTATCAATTGGGCTATAGCTCACCAAGTACTTTTGCTAGAGCCTTTAAAAACAAGGTTGCCTTGTCACCAGTTGAGTATCGAAAAGAAAATAGTTAGCTAAGACAACAATTATTCTACATAGTTAAATACACCGTCTAATAAAATAAAAAATGTCTATTTTAAAGGTTTTTTAAGACGAGCAATTTCTATTACGGTATGATCAATGGTCACTACTTATCACCTAAGAAAAGTCATGAAGTTAACCAAAACCACTCAAAAACTTGATAATAATATTTGTAAAGCGTTAACTATTGCATGCGAAAACTCACTACATAAAATTGAAGGTTTCTGCTGGTTAACTCATCGAGCTAATTATACAAACTTTCCTGCAAGTTTAATTGTGACCTGTGTCTTTAAAACGGCCGACGATATTGAGCAAATGAAAGCTAATGATTTGGCAAAAGGCTTACAACAGGATATTCAAAAACAATTACTTAAAATAGGTGTGATTTTAAATAATAGTAAGCGAAATATTCACTTTGACAGTGAAGAAGCCTGTAATGCTCAACATCAAGGCCAATGGAATGAGCGTCTTAAAAACAGTACTACAAAACAGAAGCCGCTAAAGGGTAACTATTTAAAACATTAAGGTACTTTTTATATTTTAGTGCTCATGATCTTCTTGAATTTTTGAGTGATTAAAATTCGGGAATTTATGCTTTGCATATGCCTGATGGCAACTTGAACAAGCTTCAAAAAGTTTGCCATAATAAAAACTGATTAACTCTGGCTTTTGTTTTGCTGCGACATGTTGCAACATACCTGCATAATAATGAAATTGCTTATCTTGCTGTATAAAGTCACTGGGTAACAAAGTATGAAGTTGATGTTTTTGTTCAGAAGTTAAACTTTGTTTCAATATAAAGCTTTCTTTTATCTGTTTTGCCACCTGAGATATTTTTTCAGTATTTCCGCTAGCATTATAAAAGACAATTTCTTTCATTGCAGTTTCTATAGCAACCATCTCTTTTTGTAATAATTTTCTAATTTCTGGAGAAAGCTTTTCAACCCCTTGTGAAAGGGTATCTTCAGAATGTGCTAATGGTAATAAGCACGCTAATGAAAGTGTTAGTAAAGATTTAACGAGTATAGATTTCACCATTGTTTCCTTAATTAATTATCCGTTTTAATAGTTTTCGAGCGATAAAAATTATTAAAAAATAGGCAAAATATTGCCCTGACATAAAAATTACTAATTTCGGCCAAAAAGCTGTTTCTTCGCTAAAGAACTGTAAAGCAAACATTGCCGGCCCGACTAAAAATTTATATCCAGGCAGTGAAACAGGTACCATTGTATAATTGAAAATAAAGGCGAAAAGAGCGATGGCAACGCCAATAAAAGCCCATAAACCTGCAAATTTCCAGTCAGAAGTTTTTAGTTCTTTCATATTCTCAATAATAATCGATTAAGCAATTATTCTCTTACTTGACCATCACCGAATACAACAAATTTTTCAGTGGTTAATGATGCTAACCCCATAGGGCCATATGCGTGGAGTTTACTAGTTGAAATGCCAATTTCAGAACCTAATCCTAGTTGCCCACCATCAGAAAAGCGAGACGAAGCATTGGCCATCACCACAGATGAATTTATTGCTCTAATAAATTGCTGTGTTCTACTAGTATCTTGACTGACGATTACTTCGGTATGATCAGATGAGTATTCGTTAATATGCTCAATAGCACAGTCAAAATTTTCAATAACTTTAACAGCAATTTCTTGCGCTAAATATTCAGCATGATAATCATCCTCAGTGGCTATTTCTGAACCTGAGAAATATGAAAGACTGTTTTCACATGCATGAACTTTAACTTGAGCTGAATCGGCTAATGCTTTGGCTGCCAATGGTAAAAACTGTTCAGCAATATCTTGATGCACTAATAAGGTTTCTAATGAGTTACAAGCACTTGGGCGTTGTGTTTTACCATTCACTAAAATATTAATCGCTTTAGTTAAATCGGCATATTTATCAATATATAAATGACACACACCTTTAAAGTGTTGAATAACAGGAATTTGACTGTTTTCGGTTACGTAACGAATTAGCCCTTCACCACCGCGAGGAATAACTAAATCGATATTGTCTCGTTGTATTAATAATTCATTGATTATGTCCCGGCTAGTATCTGGGATGACAGAAACGATATTTTTATCTATCCCTTGCTCATCTAATACTTTATGCAAACAATTCGCGAGTGCGATATTACTAAATATTGCTTCTGAACCACCGCGTAGAATGACGGCATTACCTGACTTTATACATAATGCTGCAGCTTCTGCCGTTACATTAGGGCGAGATTCATAAATCATCGCAATAACGCCTAGAGGAATTCGCATTTTTCCTACTTGCATGCCGTTTGGGCGTAGCGCTAGCTTGGCGATATCTCCAACAGGATCGGTTAATGTTACAATTTCTCTTATCGCATCAGCTATACCTGTAATGCGTTCTTTTGTCAGTAATAAACGGTCAAGCATTGCTTCGCTCAACCCCTTATCTCGCCCAGACTGAATGTCTTTACTGTTTTCAACCATAATGAAATCAGCGGTATTTTCAATAGCTGTAGCCATATCAGTAAGCAACAGATTTTTTTGTGATGTCGTTAGTTGTGCGACCACACGAGAGGCTTTTTTTACGAGTTTGGCATTTTCTGCCATGTTAAATTGAGTCATATTTCTTCTCTTCACTTAGCAAGCTTAAAGTGCTTAAGCTAAGGTATTAAAATTTATAAAATCGGTTTATACAATAACCATATCATCACGATGGATAACGACTTTGCTCGGACAATAGCCTAAAATTTCTGTAATTTGGCTACTTTTACAACCTTTAATCCTGATTAAATCACGTTGGCTGTACTGGCAAATTCCTTTGGCGATAATTTTTGATGTTTTTTCATCAATAATATCTACAGATTCTCCTGCAGCAAATTCACCGTTTATGTGAGTAATACCTGAAGGTAACAATGAAGCACCTTTATTAGTAACTGCATTTACAGCTCCAGTATCTAAAATAACTTTACCGCTACTTTTTAAGGTATGTTTAAGCCAATGCTTGCGAGCTTTTGTTGCTGCTTGATTAGCTTTGAAAACAGTACCTGGATTTTTACCTTTTAGTAAAGCTTCAAAAACATCACTATTTCGACCATTTAATATATAAGTCTCAATACCATTTTCAACGGCTTTTTCTGCAGCTTGAATCTTAGTTTTCATGCCACCTGTGGCTATAGGATTATTTGTTGTTCCAGCCATTTTATATATGTCATCGGTAATTTTATCTATTTCTGGAATTAGAACAGCGTTTGAATTAGTTCGTGGATCTTGATCATAAAGACCATCAATATCACTGAGTATAAATAAACAATCTGCATCACTTACAAGAGCGACCAATGCGGCAAGATTGTCATTATCACCCACTTTTAACTCATCTGTAGCGACAGTGTCATTTTCATTAACTATTGGAATGACATTATTTGATAATAAAATACGAAGTGTATTTTTGATATTAATATAGCGCTCACGATCTTTTAAGTCGCCATGAGTGATCAATAGTTGACTGCAAGGCACATCAAAAAAACGTTGCCAATTGGCCATCATTTGCATTTGCCCAACTGAAGCCATTGCTTGCTTTGTAGGAATTGAAGGTGTGGGGGAACCATGCTGAATTAATTGTCGACCAGCAGCAACACTGCCAGATGAGACTAAAATTATTTCTTTACCTGCTTGTTGGCATTCGGTAATAAAGCGAGCGATGGCAAGTAAATATTTACCACTACAGCCTTTCATATCTGGTGATACTAAGGCACTGCCCACTTTGATGACAGCACGATTAAAATTCATTATTTCTCCCCTGTAATTATCAGGTACAGCATGCCTTGAAAAGGCGGTGGGATGCAATGATCTTTTAAGGGTTTATTAGAAGAGATTGTTATTTTTAGTAGCTTTAGGCAATAACGATAGGTTAATCGATGTTTTCTATTCTTTACTTACGTTATCTAACCTTGATTTTAGCGATTAGAAATTAAAAAGGTAAAAATTTAACCATTAACTAAAAATAAGTCATAAAAGGTGAGATTTTAGCTGAAAGCGAAATAAATTCGATTTATTATACCGT
>JAGSHH010000164.1 GCA_023954655.1 Colwelliaceae bacterium | reverse complement strand
ATTTTAGAGGGTTTTCTGGCACGATTGCTTCTGGTCATATACGCGTTGGTGATGAAATTGTTGCACTGCCATCAGGGAAAGAAAGTACTGTTAAATAAATTGTGACGTTTGATGGTGATTTAGATCGCGCAGATAAAGGTCAAGCAATTACCTTAACATTAGCTGATGAAATTGATATTAGTCGCGGCGAAACAATAGTTAAAAAAGGCTCTTTACCTTCCTCATCAAAAGAATTTAATGCTTCTGTAGTTTGGATGCATGAAGATGAGCTTGAAGCAGGTCGCGAATACTACATTAAGCATGGTAGTAAAATAACGACTGGCCATGTAATGAATATCGAAAATCGTATCGATGTTAATACCATGGAATCGAGTGAAGTTTCACAGCTAGCATTAAATGAAATTGGTTCTGTTAACTTTGAAGTCGCTGAAACACTTCACTTTGATGCTTATAAAGAAAACAAAACATCGGGTGCATTTATTATTATTGATCGCTTAAGTAATATTACTGTTGGTGCAGGTATGATCAATAATGCTATTTCTCAGGATAAGGCGAATGAATTTTCTGCTTTTGAGATAGAATATAATGCTCTTGTGAGAAAGCATTTCCCTCACTGGGGAGCTCGTGATATATCTAAGCTTAAATAAAACGACTAAAGCTGATAATCAATTCTAGAGATTGTCAGCTACTTGCCTATATATCAGTAAGGTACGATAAGGATAAATGACAATGGTAGCAATGCAATGGCTTTTAATTGCTATTTTTATTTTTACTTTTATTGGGCTGCTTAAATTTCAACGTGCACCAGAACGCGTGTTTGCTGCAGCAATGTTAGCTTGTCTTGCTGTTTCTTTTGTTGAAACTTCTCATATACTCAATAATGCCGTTAACTCTGGCTTAGTAACGTTAATTCTGCTTGTTTTAGCTTCATTCTCATTTGAACGAACCAGTATGCTTCGTCGCCTATCTGCAACGATGATTAATGGTTCGCCTATAAAGTCGACACTTAAAACACTCATCTACACTGCTTTTTCCTCGGCTCTAATGAATAATACAGCTGTTGTAGCCGCGTTAATATCAACAGTAAAAAATAATCGATTAATAAACCCCGGAAAGTTACTGCTGCCATTATCTTTTGCAGCAATATTAGGAGGAACTTTAACCCTTGTAGGAACATCAACTAATTTAATTGTCAATACGATGCTAATTGAGCAGGGCCACACAGGTTTAAGTTTCTTTGATTTTACACCCATTGGTATTGTTGCATTAATAGTCTGTTTATTAGTGATTATGTTCAGACAAAATAGCTTACCGGATATTGAAGAAGAAAAGGCGTCTAATCAAGATTACTTGCTTGAAGCAAAAGTAAGTATAGAGTCAAAAATGATTGGCTTAACAATTGAAGAAAATGGCTTAAGAAGTTTAGATTCATTATTTTTAGTCGAAATTATTCGAGACGAACGTTTGATTTCTCCTGTCGCTCCCGATGAAATAATTTTACAAAATGATAAATTAATTTTTTCAGGGGATGTTTCGAAGGTATTGGTATTACAACAGTTTGATGGGTTAAGTTTATTTGCTGAACAAAGTGGGTTATTGAAAGATAATTTAACGGAAGTATTAATTAAGCCTGAATCTGCCATTGTTGGTAAAACTTTAAAAAAAGCTGGTTTTAGAGCACGTTTTGATGCTGCGGTAGTAGCGATAAAAAGAGAAGGTTGTTCTCTTTCTGGGAAGTTAGGTGAACTAGTTATTAGACCTGGTGATTTTTTAGTACTTGCCGTAGGTAATGATTTTAGTGCTAGAACAAATTTATCTAAAAACTTTTACATATTATCAGGGCATAAGCCGGATAATATGCTTTCAGGCTGGCGTGATAACTTGACACTTTTTGGATTTGTCGCGACGATTTCAGCTTCAGTATTATTAAATATATCACTGCTTAAATGTCTAATTTTTTATGTCGCTTTGCTCATTTTTAGTGGTTGTTTAACGGTTAATGAAATTAAACGTCGATTCCCTCTAGAAATATGGATGATTGTTTTAGGGGCGTTAACACTTGCCAAAGCACTAGAAACTAGCGGTGTTGCTGAGTTAATTGCTATTAATATTGAAAACATGCTACATGGTCAAAGTGCTTATATTACGCTTGTGGTTATATTTATCGGCACTTTATTAATAACTGAATTAATTACTAATAGTGCAGCCGCCGCACTCGTTTTTCCTATTGCTTATAATATTGCAATTGGCCTAGGGGTTAGCCCTTTACCTTTTGTAATGGCTGTGGCATTTGCAGCCAGTGGTAGTTTTATCAGCCCATTCGGTTATCAGACTAATGTTATGGTTTATAACGCAGGCAACTATTCGCTTAAAGATTTTGTTTGTTTTGGAGTGCCAGTGTCATTGGCTTATAGCATTATTGTCTTATTGTTATTACCCATCGTCTTTCCTTTTTAGTCAATTTGGGCTTTACAACTTAATAGTGAAATTTAAATCATGAATATGAAAACAGAAAATACGGTATGGCATCAACAGCAGGTGGATAAAAGTCAACGTGCGCAGATGAAAGGTCAACGTCCATGTTTACTTTGGTATACAGGCCTTAGTGGTTCTGGAAAGTCTACCGTTGCTAATGCCGTTGATGCGATGTTGTTTGAGCGAAATTGTCATACATATTTACTCGATGGAGATAATGTTCGTCATGGGTTGAATGGAGATTTAAGTTTTAGTGATGAAGACCGAATAGAAAATATTCGTCGGATAAGTGAAGTAGCTAAGTTATTTATCGATGCTGGAACTATAGTTTCAACTGCATTTATTTCTCCTTTTGCAAGTGATAGAGCGTTAGCGAAAGGTTTACTTGAGTCTGATGAATTTATTGAAGTTTATATCGATACACCGATCGAAATATGTGAAAAACGTGATCCTAAAGGACTTTATAAAAAAGCACGAGCAGGTGAAATAAAAGATTTTACTGGTATTGACTCTACTTATGATGTTCCTCAACAGCCTACTATTCATGTTAAAACAGCAGAGTTAAACATTGAACAATGTGCTGAACAAATTGTTAAGTACCTACTTGATAATCAATATATTAAATAACACGAAGTAAGAGTTAAGAAGTTATGCATTTTGATGTTTTTAATGGTGATGCTGATGGCATTATCGCATTAGTTCAATTACGTTTGGCTGAGCCAAAAGAATCTGTATTAATTACCGGTGTTAAGCGGGATATATCGCTTGTACAGAATATCTCTGTAGAAAAAGCTACTTCAGTTACTGTGCTTGATATATCGATGGAGAAAAATGCTGAAGCGCTGTTGAAATTATTAAATAGTAAAGTTCCTGTACTTTATATTGACCATCACAGAGCAGGTGACATACCTCAAAGCGATAAACTGCAAACAATTATTGATACTGATGCCAACACTTGTACAAGTTTACTGGTTAACTCTTATCTCAATAATCAATTTATAAACTGGGCGATTGCAGCCGCTTACGGTGATAATATGATTGCTTCTGCTGAATTTCTGGCTGAACAAGAAGGGCTAACTGAACTTCAAAAGTCACAATTAAAGTCGTTTGGAATATATATAAATTACAATGGTTATGGCCGAAGTGTCGATGATTTACACTTTTCACCGGACGAATTATTTCTTCAATTAGTTGAATATTCTGATCCTTTTGAATTGATTGCTGAAGAAAACTCTGTGTTTCATCAATTGGAAAAAGCTTATAACCAAGATATGCAGATGGCGAGAAATGCTAAAGTAATAGCCGAAAATGATAATTGTTTGGCTGTTGAATTACCGGATGAAGCATGGGCGAGAAGAGCTAGTGGTGTTTATGGTAATGAACTTGCCAATCAATCGCCTGAAAAAGCTCATATTGTTTTTACAATAAACACTGATAAAAGTTATACATTAAGTTTACGTGCACCTTTAAATAATAAACAAGGTGCTGGTGATATCTGTGCACAATTTCCTACCGGTGGTGGTAGAGCAGCAGCAGCAGGGGTAAATAAATTACCTGCAGAAATGATCACGGTATTTATTGAAGCCGTGTCACAATATTATGCATAATAGCAAAAATGCATGTAGTTCTTTCTAAATTGATTACTGAAAATTTTGAATAAGGAATATTATGAGTTTATTAATCACGGGTGGGACAGGCTATATTGGCAGCCATACCGTAGTAGAATTACTAAAATTAAATAAAGACATTGTGATTGTTGATAATTTATCCAATTCATCAACATTGGTATTAGATCGCATTACAAAAATTACGGGTAATTCAGTTAAGTTTATTAAAGTTGATATTTGTGACGAGCATGCACTAAATACTGTCTTTGAACAAAATGATATTGAAGCTGTTGTGCATTTTGCCGGATTAAAAGCAGTGGGTGAGTCTAATGAAATCCCACTTGATTATTATCAAAATAATGTTTCTGGCTCAGTAACTTTATTTAAAGTCATGGCTAAGCATAATGTCAAAAAATTAGTGTTTAGTTCATCTGCAACTGTTTATGGAGAAAATAATACCTCTCCTTTAAAAGAAACTATGGCGACATCAGCGACAAATCCCTATGGTCAAACAAAGCTGATGGTTGAAAATATTTTATTTGATTTGGCTAAGAGTGATGAACAATGGTCTATCGCTTGTCTACGCTATTTTAATCCTATTGGAGCACATGAATCAGGCTTAATTGGTGAAAATCCGAATGGTATTCCTAACAATTTATTACCCTATGTTGCTCAAGTCGCTGTAGGGCGTTTACCAAAATTACAAGTTTTTGGAGATGATTATGATACGCCAGATGGCACAGGTGTCAGGGATTATATTCACGTAGTAGATTTAGCGCTTGGTCATGTAAAAGCTCTTGAAAGTCTGTCTCGTATTTCTGGTTGTCAACCAATTAATATCGGTACCGGCAATGGAACATCAGTACTTGAAATTGTGAATTCATTTAAAGAAGCTAGCGGCCAAGATATTCCATATAATATTGTTCCACGTCGAGCTGGTGATATAGCAACCGTTTATGCGGATGCGTCTGTCGCAAATGATTTACTTGGTTGGCAAGCAAGTCGAGATTTAAACGCCATGATCGCTGACACTTGGCGTTGGCAGTCTCAAAATCCAAATGGTTTTGAATAAGATTTTAAACAGTTAATAACTAGGTATTAATGGTAAAATAAAAAAAGAGCTTTAAAGCTCTTTTTTTATTTTTGAACTGAGTGGAGTAGAGCTGAAAATTAACCTTGAGATAGCTGTGCTTGCTCATCAGCCCATGCAATAGCTTCGTTGTAGTCTTTAACAACTTTATCTTTACTAAGCCCCAGTTTTTTCATGACGATTGTCGTTTT
Source organism: Colwelliaceae bacterium (assembly GCA_023954655.1). Classification (GTDB taxonomy): domain Bacteria; phylum Pseudomonadota; class Gammaproteobacteria; order Enterobacterales; family Alteromonadaceae; genus Thalassotalea_H. The sequence continues at coordinate 2,427 of JAGSHH010000164.1, read as the reverse complement.
ATCCCAATCAGCATGTTCTATTTGTTCTACAAGTACTATTAACGCAGAGAGCACACCTTTTTTGCTAGTGAGCGCATCTTTTATTTCTGGAGCGAGCGGAAGTTTTAATAAAATACTTTCCAATTTCTCATCAAGTATCGCATCTATTAAAGATAATAAACCGGTTAAAAAAGCTATAGATGTATCAACTGGAGCATTAATATCATGAGCAACCATTTCACAGAACTTCGCGCGGGTCATGGCAGCATTTATTAATTCTGAAGGCTTGTCTGGGTTTACGTTAGTAGCAAACATTAACCCTAGAAAGCGTTTTAATTCAGCGGAACCTAGTATAACAAGTGCTTGTTTGATTGTAGCAATTTCAGTTCGTCTTCTGAAAATTGGCGAATTTGCATATCTTAATAATTTATAAGAAAGTGAAACATCTCTTTCAAAAACTGAGGTAATACTCGCTAGGTCTAATTCAGGCTTTGATGTTTCATATAACAGCTCAGCCATTGCCATTTGTGATGGAGATAATGATTTTGTTTTCACCATTTCTGGTTTTGCAAAGAAAAAGCCTTGGAATAATTCGAATCCCAACTCTAACGCTTGATTATATTCTTCGTATGTTTCTACTTTTTCTGCTAATAATTGGATATGTGAATGGCCAGCTATCGATGTTTTAATCTCTTGTATTTGCTCAAAAGAGGTATCTTGCCAATCAACTTTGATGATTTTAATATAAGGGTAAAAGTGTCCCCATACAGGCTGATGAATATAATCATCAAGCGCTAAAGTGTAGCCTTTTTCACAAAGATCTTTACAGAATGATAAAAGCTTTTTACCAGGTTTTACCGTTTCTAGAATTTCAACCACAACTTCATCAGGCGTTAACATTTCCGGGTAGCCTTTTGAAATCGTTTCTAAGGTAAAATTAATAAAGGCTGGTTTGTTACCTGTAAATTCACTAATTCCTAGATTAAATTTACTCGCTTCAACCATTTTACTGGTTGCTTCATCACCATCAATATCTGGAAAAACATTATCTATACTATCGCGGAACAATAATTCGTAGGCAAAGAGATTTTTTTCTTTATCTAGAATAGGTTGTCTTGCTGCGTAGAAATACATAGAGGGCCTTGTTTATCTTTTTATATTATGAATATATGAGAAAAGTACTGATATTTCATTCTTTTTTTACAGAATATAGTCATTATTATTAAAAATAATCATTGCTGTGGGCAAAGTATCATAAAAACGTGGTAATGCGTGTTGATATCAGCATAATATCATTCTATACATTTTCTGTGTGTATCTGTTTTGTTTCTAACGATTAAAAAAAAATATATAAACAGATTACTTCACTTTTGGAGGCTATTTTGGCTATAGGTACACTTATTTCTCTTGCGATATATTTTCTTGTTATGTTAGCAATTGGTATATATGCATATAAAAAATCAACCAGTGATGTTGCAGGTTATATGCTTGGAGGACGTAGTTTAAGTCCTTCAGTTACGGCTTTATCAGCTGGCGCTTCTGATATGAGTGGTTGGATGTTAATGGGCTTGCCAGGGGCAATGTACTTAACTGGCTTGAGTAGTATGTGGATAGCCATTGGCCTAGTTATTGGTGCATATTTGAACTATTTGATTGTTGCCCCAAGGTTGAGAACTTATACTGAAATTGCTAATGATTCTATTACATTACCTGACTTTTTTGAAAATCGTTTTAATGATAATTCACGTTCACTCCGTTTAGTTTCTTCTGTGGTAATCATCGTTTTCTTTACCTTATATACCTCTTCAGGTGTTGTTGCTGGAGGAAAGTTATTTGAAAGCTCATTTGGATTAAATTATGAGGCTGGCTTATACATTACGGCGGGTGTTGTCGTTATATATACATTATTTGGTGGTTTTTTAGCGGTTAGTCTGACTGACTTTGTTCAAGGCTGTATTATGTTTTTGGCTCTAGTTTTAGTCCCCATTGTTGTCTTAAATAATGTTGGCGGTATTGCTGAAATGTCAAAAAATGTAGAGGCGATAAACCCTGAATTGTTTAATATGTTTAGTGGTGTAAGTTTCATTGCCATTATTTCTGCGATGGCTTGGGGATTGGGCTATTTTGGACAGCCACACATCATTGTCAGGTTTATGGCTATACGATCTATTGAAGATTTACCTGTAGCACGTCGTATTGGCATGAGTTGGATGATTGTATCAATTTGTGGAGCAATGGCTACCGGATTTATTGGTATTGCTTATATCGCTAAAACCGGTGCAACATTGAATGATGCAGAGACTATTTTTATTTTATTATCACAAATACTTTTTCATCCTCTACTAGCTGGTTTTTTATTAGCGGCCATTTTAGCAGCAATTATGAGTACTATTTCTTCACAGCTTTTAGTGACTTCAAGCTCATTAACAGGTGATTTTTATCAAGCCT
>JAGSHH010000192.1 GCA_023954655.1 Colwelliaceae bacterium | reverse complement strand
TGCGAAATGTCACGGCAGTGATTGCTATTCTATTTATGTGCAACAGTTATGCAAATGAGAGTAAAAACCAAGCATGGCAAATGCATGGTTTTATTGCTCAGGGTTTAATTGATGTCAATGGCAGTAGTTTTGTCAACAATGATGGGAAGTTGTCAGCAGAACTAACAGAAGTTGGCATTAATGGCTCTTATCAAATAAATGATTTTTTTAGAGTGACAGGTCAAGCTGTCTACTTGGATGGTGGTAATAGATATGTTAAAGGTGCAAGGGTGGATTATGCACTTTTAGATTTTAGTGTTTATCAAGATGAGAATTGGTTAGTTAATTTATATTTAGGACGATTTAAAAATAATCATTGGCTATATTCTAGCACTCGAGATGTACCACATGCACGGCCAAGTATTATACTTCCACAATCAAAATATTTTGATGGCTTTAGAGATATAGCCATGGGAAGTGATGGTCTTTCAGCTAAAGTAATATATAGCTCTGCAGATTATGGTAATTTTGATTTTTATTTTAGTTATGGGGCGTCCTCTCTAGATACTAAAGATGTAAAACTATTATTAGGTGATCAAGTCCAAGGAAAAGGTAAGCAAAAGTTTGATGCACAGGCCAGTATATATTGGCAACCCCATTTTTCACCATGGCAGTTTGGTTTTTCATTACTTGATTCAGATTTTAACTATGAGCGAACAAATACTGAATTAATAGCAGATGCATTATTTAGTTTTCAGCAAATTAGCAGTAGCTTTCTTTATGAAGGAGAGAGGTGGGAGTTTAGTGGGGAAATTACTCAATCCAAATTTTTGCAAGAAGGTTTTTATTATGACGATTTCAAAAATGATTCAACGGGATTAGGAGTATACCTACAATCAAGATATCAACTTAATAACCAATTATCGCTTTTAGCGCGAGCTGAAAAATTTTATATGAATAAAGATGATAAGAACGGTAGTAAGTTGGAACAAAATACAGGAGGGGCAATCCCTAGTCATTTTGGCTACCAAAATGACATTACTGTAGGTGCGTCTTATCAGCTTTCCGATAATTCTAGAGTTGACCTAGAACATCATTGGGTTGAAGGAACCTCTCGTCTAACACCAGTAGTTTCTCCAAATACAGCGGTAAATGATCAAGAAAAATGGAACATGTGGGCAATTCAATTCATGTATTGGTTTTAAATCATGAAAAAAATATTCGTCAGTGTTCCCGCTAAGTTATTGATATTAGTAATAAGTGCACTTTTAATTTTAAGTGCCGGTATTTCTATTATGTCAATCACTCGTTTAAATAATGAATTTAAACAATTTCAAATTGAAAAAATTAATCAAAGTCAAAGCCAACTTGAATTACACACAAATATTGCGCGTGATAAATTGAGCTTATGGATTGAGTCTTTTACCGATGTTGTTCAACTGAATGAAAAAGATAACTTAGAGAACCTGGCCTCTGCATTGGAAAGGCAAGTTGATGCATTAGAACTTAATCATGATGTTGAAAATGTTTGGCTGATAGATGCCCATAATCAAGTGCTATTTAGTACTTTACCACTTACTGATTATGCTCGTGGTAGTGCTGAACAAGTACTCTTAAAACAAGAGCCTTTTTACCAGTTATATTGTGCGAGCTCTTGTGAGCAACTTATTGCTGTACCTCTTTTGAATAGCCAAGGTGAACTCGCTATTATTGTTATGACAATGTCATTGGTTGATGTTATTTATTCAATAAACCAAGCATTAAATAGTGAAATTGCAGTTGTTAGCTTTGAAAAAAGTAATGAAATGTTTGTTTCTGATGTTGAGTTTTTGTCGGCATCAAATATTGATTTAATGCAAAAGCTTATTAGCAATATTGATACAGATTTATTAATTGATGAAGTTAAAGAGTTAGGTTTACAGGCAGATGTTAAAAACGATAGCTATTTAATGAATTTAATGAGTTTAGCTGAAACTGAAAATAAGCAATTTTATTTATCCTTAGTTGATGATGTTACTTCAATTAAAGAAGAATATCAGCGATATAGTAAGCAATTTTTATTATCTTCTACGTTGATTTTTGTCACTTTAGCATTGTTGGTATATTTTGTTGCGAGCCCTTTTACTAATCGAATTTTAACCTTATCTAATGCCTTACCACTGCTTGCGAGAAAAGAATTTGAACAATTCAGACAAATTCGTTTGAAAAGACGTCGATTACTTGCAGATGAACTTGATATTGTTGCTGACTCTGCAACGGAATTAAGTTACGAATTAGAACAACTAAATATTGAAGTTGATCAAAAAACTAAAGAACTTGAAAATATTGCGATGTATGACTTATTAACTGGTCTACCAAATCGCAATATGCTCAATTACCAGATAAGAAAAGCCGTTGCTAACATCACACGATATCAACAAGGTGTAGCGATATTATTTTTAGATTTAGACGATTTTAAAAAAGTTAACGATAGCCATGGTCATGGAGAAGGTGACAAATTACTGATTGAAGCGGCCAACCGATTGCGTTTAAGTATTCGTAATGTTGATTTAGCGTGTCGTTTTGGTGGCGATGAGTTTGTAGTCGTATTAAGTAATATGACGTCGGCAGAAGATGCAAAACCTATTGCTCAAGTCATATTAGACCGCTTTAAAGAGCCCATTAAAATTGGCTCAAGTATTTTTTATGTATCAACCAGTATAGGTATTGCTTTTAGTAATGATGAGTCGGTTAAGTCTGAACAATTAGTAAGCCAAGCAGATATTGCTATGTATGAGGCTAAAGATAATGGTGGTGATCAATTCCATGTTTATCATACTGAAATGTATCAACGTGTTGCCTATCGCGTCATGATGGAATCTGAGGTGCGTCAAGCACTTGCTAAGAAACAATTCAGTTTGAGTTTGCAGCCTCAAATTGTTGCAAAAACTAAGAAGTTATATGGGTTTGAAGCGCTCTTACGTTGGAAACATCCTGAAAAAGGTATGATATCACCCGATGACTTTATCCCTATTCTTGAAAACTCTGAACATATGGTTGATCTCGGTTATTGGATAATTCGCCGTTGTTTTGAACTTTGTCAACGCTTAAGGCAGCAGGGTTTAAAGGATATTCGTATTGCGATTAATTTATCTGCATGGCAGTTTATTGATGTGAATTTACCTCAGTATCTTCAGGGACTTTTAGAAGAGTTTTCATTACCGGCAGCTTGCTTTGAACTTGAGCTAACAGAGCAAACCTTAGTGAAAGATATTGATCGAGCGATTGATATGATGAATTCACTCCGAAATATTGGTTTTAGCTTTGCCATTGATGATTTTGGAACTGGATACTCTTCTCTAGCCTACATTAAAAAGATGCCTGTTGATGTTATTAAAATTGATAAAAGCTTTATCTTTGGTATGTTAGAAAATCATGCCGATTATCAAATTATTATGTCAACTATAGCAATGGTAAAAAATTTAGGGTTAATTGTTGTTGCTGAAGGTGTAGAAAGTAGTGCGCAATTAAGAAGCTTATCTGAAAACGATTGCGATATTATTCAGGGATATTATTTCTCAAAACCTATTCCTGAGGTTGAATTAAATGAATTTGTTGAGTCTAAGATTGTTGATGGTTATTGGAAAACTACGGCTCAAGCAGTTGTGGAAAAGTGATACTTGAGCCTAGATTAATAAATCGAACTCTTTCAAAAGTTCTATAATCAATTAAAAATAGTTTCTACATGAGATGAAAATTTATCAGCAGCCATAAAACCTGTAACACGATTTTTAGTCAATTCTTGACCTTTTAGATCGAAGAATAAAATAGACGGCAAGCCAAATACGTCAAAGTGTTGCATAAACTCACGATTATTTTCATCACCCATATCCGTTAAATCAATTTGAATTTGCACTGTATTTTTTAGTGCGTACTGCACTGCTTGATCAGGAAATGTGTATTCTTCAAATTCTTTACAAGCGATACACCAGTCAGCATATAAATCAACCATGACAGTTTTTCCTTGCATATTTGCTTGTGCAACTTTTTGTTCAAGTTCAGATAGTGATGTAACTTTTATGAATTCGTTTTCTTCGTGTGCAACTACACTACCAGTGTCAGGGTGAACTAAGTGGTAGGCTTTTTGTGCGCCATAAAACATCATTAAAAAAATCAATAAACTCCTTAATCCATATGTAAAATTAGCGGTAGTTTTCTGATTTATCACATAGAAGTAGGTTGCTGATGTGAGTAATAGACTCACCCATAGAATTTCTGTCAATATTGCAGGTATAAAGCGTTCAAGTAAGAAAATAGGTACAGCTAGTAGCAATAAGCCAAAGATGTTTTTTATCACATTCATCCAGCTACCGGCTTTGGGTAAAAGTTTACCGCCTGAACTCCCTAAAACCAAAAGAGGTAGCCCCATACCTAAACTTAAGGCATACAACGCCGAAGCACCTAATGCAATATCACCTGATTGTGAAATGTATAAAAGGGCACCTGTTAATGGTGCGGTAGTACAAGGTGATGCGACAAGGCCTGAAATTGCTCCCATCATCAATACTCCCCAGTACGAACCACCTTTTTGGTTATTACTAATATTGTTCAGTTTATTTTGCCAGCTACTCGGTAATGCTAGGTTAAATAAGCCAAACATAGAAAGCGCTAAAAATAGGAATAATATGCTTAATGCTATTAATACATATGGGTGCTGAAACATCGCTTGAAATTTAGCTCCTGCTAGAGCAACTACAATACCTAAAAGAGTATAGGTAATGGCCATACCTTGAACATAGAAAAACGATAAACTAAAAGCTTTCTTAGTTGAGAGCTTTTCTTTTTGACCCACGATAATACCTGTTAAAATGGGGTACATCGGAAAGACGCAAGGTGTAAAAGACAGTAGTAATCCGCCAACAAAGAAAGCTACAAGTGTTAGCCAGATATTATCTCCTTTCAACATATCGGCTAATTGGTATTGTTCACTTACTTCATTTTGTAAATTGGAACTTTCTGATGTTTCTGGAGTTTGGGTAATTGCAGATAATATATTCGAAGAACCTGCGGAAATTTTGTCTAATTCTATGGTTTTAATAATAGGAGGAAAACATAAGCCTTTTTCCGCACAACCTTGATAACGAATATGTAGTTTTCCGTCATTGGCTACCGATGTTAACAAAATATCAAAGCTCAATTCATCAACATATATTTGTTGCTTACCAAAAAACTCATCTTCATGATCAATTCCTACAGGTAAGTTAATATCGGAAAATTCACTATTTTCATTTGTGAATTTAAATTGTTTTTTATACAAATAGTAACCTTCTGCAATGTCAAAGGTGACAGAGAGCCGATTGTTATCTTGATCAAAATTAAAAACAAATGCTTGATCTGGTTTTAAAAATTCATCTTCATTACTAAAAAGAGATGAAGCTGATGTATCAAAAATAGAATCTTGAGCGAAAGAGTTAAAACTTAATTGAGTAAAAAAAGTAAGTGTGATCGCAAATAAAAAGTGTAAAAAATTTTTCATGAAATTAATTTAATGACTCTTTTATCCAGTTTAAATAATGCTTATCGCCTTGCTGGATGTTCAATGCGATAACTTCGGGAGTATCATATGGATGTATGCGATTTATTTCACTACAAACAATATTAAATTTTATACTCTCGGTTTTAATAAACAGTTGTACTTCTTCACTGCATTCAATATTTTCTTGCCAACGATAAATCGAAACTATATTGGGAATAATATTGATACAAGCAGCATATTTTTCTTGCACTAAATGTGTTGCTATTTTTTTAGCTGATTCCATATTTGGGCATGTACACAACACAACTTGATACATTTTGGGTGTTTCCTTAATTTAAGCTTAAATAAACAAATAACCCCTTTCTATTGCTATTGAATCAACAAGCTAAGTAAATTGCAATTATTCTGACTAAGCTTCATGCTTGAAAAAGACCAGAGTAACCCCATATTTGTTTCATCTAATAAAAGAGAATATTTATGTTTAGAGTATTATTTTTACTTTTTATCATTGTACCTATTATTGAAATTATGGTTTTAATGAATGTTGGTGCATGGTTAGGCGCTTGGCCAACTATTGCAATTGTGATTATTACTGCCTGGCTTGGTGCAAAAAATGTAAAGCAGCAAGGTGTAGCAACATTAAATTCAGTACAAACTAAAATGGCTCAAGGTGAAATGCCTTCAGATGAAATTGTTGCAGGATTATTACTTTTAGTCGCAGGAGTATTATTAGTTACTCCTGGTTTTGTGACCGACTTTTTTGGTTTGTCATTGTTGATCCCACAAGTGAGAAAAGCATTAATCAACTCTGTGCAACAGCATTTAAAAACCAATATTTCATCATCATCCGCAGGGTTTAATGTTCATTCACAGCATTTTAATCACTCGACTTTTGATCAAGAGGGCTTTGGGAAAACTCCTGCAGACTTGCATAATGAATCGCATCAAGGAAAAACCATTGATGGAGAGTTTGAGCGTAAAGATTAAAAATATATTTATTAGGGCTTGT
>JAGSHH010000075.1 GCA_023954655.1 Colwelliaceae bacterium | reverse complement strand
TGTCCTCGAGAAGACCCTCGTGATGCTTTTATTTCAAACACCATAAAAAGTTTTGCTGATTTACCAAAAGGTGCAATTGTTGGTACTTCAAGCTTACGTCGCCAATGCCAAATTAAAGCTTTGCGTCCAGATCTAGATATTCGTGACTTACGCGGAAACGTTAATACTCGCTTAGCAAAATTAGATAACGGTGATTACGATGCCATTATCTTAGCTGCCGCTGGCATGATCCGCTTAGAAATGCCTGAGCGAATTCAAGAGTTTATCGAGCCAGAAGTAATGTTACCTGCCAATGGCCAAGGTGCTGTTGGTATTGAATGTAGAACTGATGACGCAACAATCAAAGCACTACTGGCTCCTTTAGGTTGTGAGACCACACGCATTCGAGTATTAGCAGAGCGCTCGATGAATCGTGCATTAGAAGGCGGCTGTCAGGTGCCTATTGGCAGTTATGCCGTATTGGAAAATGATGCTGTTTATCTAAGAGGGTTAGTTGGTGCTATCGATGGCTCAGAAATAATTACAGATGAAGTAACAGGTAGCAGTGCAAACGCAGAGCAACTTGGTTTACAGCTTGCTGAAAAATTATTAAGCCAAGGCGCTGATGTGATTTTAAAGCAGGTTTATGAGCAACAATAAATGCTCAATGAGTTAAAAGTAGTTATAACTCGACCTGAAAAACAAGGCTTAGAATTAAAGCAGGCTCTTGATAAGGTTGGTATACCGTCAATATGCCAACCTCTATTTACTTATCAACCTAATACCGATGAGAATAATATTCAACAACAGGTTGAAGCTTTTATTCCTAGCATTATTATTTTTATCAGCGTCGCGGCCGTAGAGTTTTCTCATAAAGCATTACCATTAGAGCAGTGGATTAATAGCGAACAACAAGTCATCGCCGTTGGAGAAACAACCCAACATGCCTTGTCTAAGTTAGGTATTCAGGCCATATGTCCTACAACGCATGACAGTGAAGGTATTCTTGCCTTAACGCAACTCAAAAAGTCTCAATTAGAAAATACAAATATATTAATTGTTAGAGGTGATGGAGGTAGAGAATTTCTTGCAGAACAACTCACCTCAAGAGGCGCAAAAGTAAAGTATTTAGAAAGTTATTCTCGACAATGGCTACCATTATCCCCTGAACAGACAGTTCTATGGCAAAATAAAAAAGTTAACACTATTGTGATTACCAGTAACGCTTTGTTGAAACGTGTAGTAAACTTAATAAACATAACAGATAACTACTGGCAAAACACATGCTTATGGTTGGTTGCCAGTGAACGAATCGCACAATCAGCACTACAATTGGGGTTACAAAACGTCGTCAATACCCATGGTGCAAATAACCAATCAATAATTACAACGTTGCTGAATATGGAATCTAAGAATGACTGATATTAATAAACCTACAGACACCAGTAATTCAGAAAAGGATGACACAAATTCATCAATTCAAAAAGATAGTACTCAAACAAAGTTAGAACAACTTACAGCAAGTATTGAAGCAGCTAAGCCTGAACAAAAAGCGACTTCAACAGTGCATAATAAAACTCAAAAGACTAAACAGCCTTCTTCTAAAAATAAATCATCAACTTCTTCTACGAAAAATATGACCGACATAAATACAAAAAGAATATCTAAAACAGCAGTTATTGCCCTTATTATTGCTTTAGCAAGTGCCACCGGAGTTGGTAGCCTCTATTACTTAAATAAAAAAGAAAATCAAATTCAAAGTGAAGAGATAATCAGCCGATTAACTGCGATGAATTCAGCAAATGAACAACGTATTAAGCAGTTAATCGCAGATCAAAAAGTAGCTATTGAACATCAGGTTAGTGACGCTATAACAGAAATATCAAACGCTAACCAAGCTCGTATTTCTCAACTTGAACAACAAATTAATTTGCTAAAACAAAACCAACCAAGCGACTGGTTAATTCATGAAGCTGAGTACCTTATTAGAATTGCCAGTCGTACTATATGGTTAGAGCATGACACTACAGCAGCAATAAATTTATTAAAGGATGCTGATGCTCGAATTAAAGAGTTAAATGATCCACAGTTTTTATCTATTCGTCAGCTGATAAGAGAAGACATAGAAGCATTAAAATTAATGCCTACACTAAATACTGAAGAAGTGATTTTATCGTTGTTAGCAATGAACAAACAACTTCCTAAATTAAGTTTTTCAATGGCGAATATTCCAGAGAGCCAAACTGTTGAACAAGACCTAGAGCTGAGTCAAGATACGGCAGATTGGCGTAGTAATTTAGCTAAAACATGGCAGAAATTTTTAGATGACTTTATTACTATTCGCAGAAGGGCTGGCGATATTGAGCCTTTAATGTCACCTAACAATCAACAAAATTTAAAAGAAAATTTAGCGCTAAAAATCCAACAAGCTCAATGGGCAGCAAGTGAAGAAAAGCCAAACCTATTTACTCAATCTTTGAATGATATTCAGCAATGGTTAACTCAGTATTTTGATCTAGGACACCTTGAAACTGCTAAGTTTTATCAAGGTATTCAGTTACTCAAAAATGAAACTATTAGTTATGATTATCCATCAAAATTACTCTCTTTAAATGCCATTCGTAAAGTGCTATCAGCAAAAACTTTACAAGATAATATAGAAAAAAACATATTACCTAAAGACGATAAGCCTACTGATAATAATCTAAAAACTGAAAAAGAACTGCCAGTACAAAAAGAACAAGTTTCTGAACAAAAAGTAACGAGAGAGGATGCCTAATGAAACGGATTATCTTCATTATCGTATTATTTTTTGCTGCAATAGCGATTAGTCCTATTTTAATAGGGGAAAAAGGCTACATTTTAATTGCTATGGGTAACATCACTATAGAATCAACCGTAGTTACAGCAACAATGATGCTAGTTGCGCTATTCATCACTCTCGTTTTTTCCTTAAAAATATTAAGAGGCGGTTTGAATTTAAGTATTGGCACTTGGAATAAAATTGCCTTTGCAAGTCAACGCAAAGCAATGCGAAATTTTAATAAAGGTATTTCAGCTTATATCCTTGGTGATAACCAACAAGCTGAGCACTTATTAGTAAAAAGTGCTGAACCAAGTAACCTCGAACACATTGCGTACTTATTAGCGGCGAGTGCAGCCGATAAACAAGGCTTAGCAAGTAATACCAAACATTACTTAGCGCAAATTGATGACAGCCAAAAAAATCTCAAAGACGTCGGATTAGAATCTGTGCTCATTACTGTTCAATTACTGATCAATCATGAAGAATTTTCACAAGCTCGTGAATTAATTGATAATCACCACAAACATATCGGTCACGACGATAGGTTACTGTCACTAGAAATAGAATTGAGCCTTATTGAAAAACGTTATAGCTATGTAGTAGATCAACTTGTTGCCGCAAGGAAAAGTAAAATCATTACCGATGAAAAAGTCGAAAATTGGGAATCAGTTGCTTTTTTAGGAGCGTTCAATGAACAAATTCAACAACATGATAAAGATACGCTGAACAATTATTGGAATAATTTAGCAAGAAAAGTAAAGCAACGTGAACAAGTTATCTATGCCTATTGCCAAGTATTGGCAACTCATAATATTAACCAACCTTTGAGTAAAATATTATTACCAGTAGTGAAAAAAGGGGCGAATGAAAAATTACTCAAACAAATACGCAAGTTACCATTAACTCATACAGATGAATTAATTCAAGCAGTGCAAAAACATCTACATCACGATCAACACAGTGCTAAATGGCTTAGCTGTTTAGCCCATTTAGCCGCTTGTACTGAACAATGGCCGATGGCAGAAAAAGCCTTTAATTCTTTAGTGCAACTGGAAGGCAAACAGTATGATAAAACTGATCTGCAAACTTTTTCTAAGGTGCTTGAAAAACAAGATGAATTGCCAAAAGCAATTGAAGTGTTGAATAAGATTGTTGAATATTAAGAAAGATCATTGATAGTTTTCAGAAAAACCTTATTTAATTACGACGGGCTAAGCAGCAATTAAATAAGGTTCTTGTCCTTTATCCTTCATTTTGTGTTTCTCTTTACGTTGATAAGAGCCTTTACCTTTTTTAGCTTTCACAATTTGCATTTTATAGGCTTTAGATGTAACTAAGGCAGCTAAAAAATTATCTTGTATTGAGCCTCGTCCTATCTCAGTTTTATTTGTTGAGTCTAGTTTGACCCGATGTTGTTTTTTACTCATTTTTCTTCCTTTTTATTTTCATCAATAATATATATCTTCAAAGTAGAATTAAAGAGCCCTTATATTAGAAAGGCACTCTTTAATAATTTTCTAAAATTAAATATAGGCAAAAGCATCGGCATACATATGCTTAACATCTGCACCTTTAGTAACAAAGTCATCACGAACTACGCCAACCATATCAAAACGACCAGCAATATAAATATCGTAATCAGCTAGGTTATCAATATCTTTCATCACAACCTTATGAACCATCCCTATTCGGTTTTGCCAATCATCATGTGGCGTTTCAACAACTGGAATAAACTTACCGTTAATTAATGAGTTAATTGTATTAGTTGTTTTTTCTAACTCATAACAAGCGCTAGGGTCACGTAATCCCCAATAAACAATAACTTCTCTATTTGACTTAATATTTGCCAAATACTCAAACATTGATTTGATATAAGAAAAGCCCGTTCCACCAGCAAGTAATAACAAAGGACGTTCACTTTCAGTATTTAATGCAGCTGTCCCCAAAGGTATTTCGATAGTGACATTAGTATTTTCTTTAATTCGCTCGATAACCTGCATTGGGTAACTGTCAGCACCAAATGCGCCTATTTGTAATTCAATTAACTCTTCATTTGGTGAGCTAGCAATCGAAAATGGTCGCTTGTCTTCATCACTCATAACAAAATTTAAATATTGCCCAGGCAAAAAATCAATTTTTTGCTCTGGCTTTAACAACACTTTATATACGTATTCAGTTAATGACGATATTGACTGAACCTTACATTGTATTTCTTTCATTTATAAACCTATATACAGAACAGTATGTTACTGTTAATTTTCAACTTTTAATTGGGGTTCATCAACTATATTGAGGTCACTCCAAATTTCATCTACAGCGTCTTTAACACTTTCATCCATCACAATAGGCTCACCCCATTCTCGATTAGTTTCTCCCGGCCATTTATTGGTCGCGTCTAAGCCCATTTTTGAGCCTAATCCAGAAACAGGTGATGCAAAGTCTAAATAATCTATTGGCGTATTTTCTATTAACACAGTATCTCGACTGGGATCCATACGTGTGGTCATCGCCCAAATAACATCTTTCCAGTCACGCGCATTGACATCATCATCACAAACGATCACAAATTTAGTATACATAAATTGTCGAAGAAACGACCAAACTCCCATCATTACTCGTTTTGCATGACCCGCATATTGCTTTTTAATAGTGACAACGGCAAGACGATACGAACACCCTTCAGGAGGTAAATAGAAGTCTTGAATCTCTGGAAATTGTTTTTGCAAGATAGGCACAAACACTTCGTTTAAAGCTACACCTAAAATTGCTGGTTCATCAGGTGGACGACCCGTATAAGTACTATGATAAATTGGCTCTTTGCGTTGAGTAATATGGGTAACTGTCATCACTGGAAAATCATCAACTTCATTATAATAGCCAGTATGATCTCCATAAGGGCCTTCCGGTGCCATTTTATCAGGATCAATATAACCTTCTAAAATAATTTCAGCGGTTGCGGGTACTTCCAAGTCATTACTAATACATTTTGCGACTTCAGTTTTTGCGCCTCGCAATAAACCTGCAAAAGCATACTCTGATAATGTATCAGGAACAGGAGTTACCGCCCCTAAAATAGTTGCTGGATCTGCGCCTAAAGCAACGGATACAGGATATTTTTCGCCCGGATTTTCTTTCTTGAATTCTTGAAAATCTAACGCTCCACCACGATGAGATAACCAGCGCATTATAATTTTATTTTTTGAAAGCAGTTGTTGCCTATAAATACCTAAATTTTGACGTTCTTTATGTGGGCCTCTTGTTACTGTTAACCCCCAAGTAATGAGAGGAGCAACATCATCAGGCCAGCATTTTTGAATAGGCAATTTAGTTAAATCTACTTCATCACCAGTAAATACCATTTGTTGGCAAAGTGGCTTTTTAATAACTTTAACCGGCATATTTAACACTTGCTTATACAAAGGTAATTTATCCATTGCATCACGAAAACCTTTCGGTGGTTCAGGCTCTTTTAGTGTAGCTAGCAATTTACCAACGTCTCGCAAGGCATTTACATCTGACTGTCCCATTGCCAGAGCAACACGCTCAGGAGTGCCAAATAGATTTGTCAGTACAGGAATACCATGCGGTTCACCATTTTCATCTACTGGATTTTCAAACAACAACGCGGGGCCTTCCATACGTAAAGTACGGTCACTGATTTCAGTCATCACCAAATCAGTCGATATTGGCTGAGGGATACGCTTTAACTGACCCAGCTTTTCAAGCTGAGCGATAAAATCTCTTAGGTCGCTGTATTTCATATTTAGTAATTATGCATAATTTTTCGCTATTATACTGATATGAATAATAAAGGCCTAATAAATAAAATAGCAGTTAAAAAAAACGCCAGCATTAAGCTGGCGTTTCAATATAAAGTTTCTATTATTTACGTTTCATTGAATCAAAAAAGTCATTGTTGGTTTTTGTCATCGCAAGTTTATCGATCATAAACTCCATTGCATCAATTTCACCCATTTCATGAACGATTTTACGTAAAATCCACATTTTTTGTAATTCATCAGGCTTGGTTAATAGCTCTTCACGACGAGTACCACTGCGGTTAAAATGAATAGCTGGGAAAACACGTTTTTCTGCAATTTTACGAGAAAGGTGTAATTCCATATTACCTGTACCTTTAAACTCTTCGTAAATAACTTCATCCATTTTCGAGCCAGTATCAACCAATGCAGTAGCAATAATTGTTAAGCTACCACCTTCTTCAATATTACGTGCAGCACCAAAAAAACGTTTTGGACGATGTAACGCATTAGCATCAACACCACCGGTTAGAATTTTACCTGATGAAGGAATTACAGTGTTATAAGCACGCGCTAAACGAGTAATAGAATCAAGCAAGATCACCACGTCTTTCTTATGCTCAACTAAACGTTTTGCCTTTTCAATTACCATTTCGGCAACTTGAACATGTCGATTGGCTGGTTCATCAAAAGTAGAAGCAACCACCTCACCTTTTACTAAACGTTGCATCTCGGTAACTTCTTCCGGACGCTCATCGATAAGTAAAACCATTAATTCTGCTTCAGGGTGATTATGAGCAATACTTTGCGCAATGTTTTGTAATAATAACGTTTTACCGGCTTTTGGTGGGGCAACAATTAATCCACGTTGACCTTTACCAATTGGAGATGCTAAATCTAAAACTCGTGCTGTAATGTCTTCCGTTGAACCATTACCACGTTCCATAGTAACGCGTTGGTTAGGATGAATTGGAGTTAAGTTTTCAAAAAGAATTTTATTACGGGAATTTTCAGGTCTATCAAAATTAACTTCTGCGACTTTTAACAGAGCAAAATAACGCTCACCTTTTTTAGGCGGGCGAATTTTCCCATGAATTGTATCACCTGTTCTCATACTAAAACGGCGAATTTGACTAGGCGAGACATATATATCATCAGGGCCAGCCAAATAAGATGAATCAGCTGAACGTAAAAAACCAAAGCCGTCTTGTAAAATTTCTAAAACACCACCACCGAATATATCTTCGCCACTTCCAGCATGTGCATTTAAAATAGCAAAAATAATATCTTGCTTTCGAGTTCTAGCTAAATTTTCAAGCTTCATTTCTTCAGCAAGTTTCATTAACTCACTAATGGATTTTTCTTTGAGTTCGGTAAGATTCATAGTTGAGGTTCTTAGATTTTTTACGTTGTTAGATTTGCCAATTGGCATTTTTTAATGGATAGAGTATTGGTTTAGAAATGTTATTTTCTGTTGAGCTATAAAGTTAGCACTAAATATTCATTACGTAAAGTAACAAAAAACAACTAAAGCTTATTTATTAAGCAAATATCATTAAACAAAAGGCTCGTATTACACGAGCCTTTGTATTTTTATAGGTTGTTATCAATAAACTCTTTTAATTGAGTTTTTGATAAAGCACCAACCTTGGTGTCTGCTACTACGCCATCTTTAAATAATAATAGCGTTGGTATTCCACGAATACCATATTTAGGTGGTGTACCGTCATTTTGATCAATATTTAATTTACCAACAGTCACTTTACCTGCATATTCTTCTGCAATGTCACTTAGTAAAGGAGCAATCATTTTACATGGACCACACCATTCAGCCCAAAAATCAACCAAAACTAGACCAGATGCCGTTAATACATCAGCTTCAAAGCTGTCATCTGATAACTGAACAATTTTATCGCTCATTTTTTTCTCCGTTAATAATGGCATTTATCGCCAATCTGAGCAGGATTATACCCTCAACAACATGAATTACCAATACTGTGATCAATACTCTTTTGATTTTTCATATACAAATTTTCAATCACTACTAATTATCGGATGTGTAATAGATACAGTATTTATTAATTACGTAACCTGTTAAGCTTAGCGCCATGAATAATACTCACTTATCAGATACAAAGTTCACAGAGCTTAATTTAGCACCAACAGTTGTTGCTGGATTAAATGCCATGGGCTTTGAACAATGCACAACTATACAGGCTAAATCTTTACCAACTTTAATTGAAGGTAAAGATATAGCAGGGCAAGCACAAACAGGTGAAGGTAAAACTATTGCCTTTCTAGCGGCAACTTTTCATCACTTATTGCAAAAACCAGCAAAAGTTGAGAAACAGCCAAGAGCTTTAATAATGGCTCCAACTAGAGAGCTTGCCATTCAAATTCATCGAGATGCTATTGAAATGGCAAAAAGCACTGGACTACGTTTAGGTGTTGTTTATGGTGGTGAAGGTTATGACAGCCAGCGACAAGAGCTGGAAGCTGGCGTTGACATTTTAATTGGTACTTGTGGTCGCCTTATCGATTATATGAAGCAAGGTATTTACAATTTAAATAATATTGAAGTTGTTGTACTTGATGAAGCCGATCGTATGTTTGACTTAGGTTTTATCAAAGATATTCGTTATATGTTCCGACGTATGCCTGCGGCAACCGACCGTTTAAGCATGTTATTTTCTGCAACGTTATCATTTAGAGTGAAAGAACTTGCCTTCGAACATATGAATGACCCTGTAAGTGTAGAAGTAGAGCCTGAACAAAAAACCAATGTTAGGATTAGTGAAGAGCTTTTTTATCCTTCAAATGAAGATAAAATGAATCTCCTACAAACATTAATTGAAGAAGATTGGCCTGAAAAAGCCATAATCTTCGCAAATACAAAACATAGCTGTGAAAATATTCATGCGCATTTGGATGCAGACAAGGTTCGCGTAGGGTTATTAACTGGTGATGTAATTCAAAAACGTCGCTTAAAAATTCTTGAACAATTTACACAAGGGCAACTAGATGTATTAGTTGCAACTGATGTCGCTGCTCGTGGATTACATATTCCTCAGGTTACACATGTATTTAACTATGACTTACCTGATGATTGTGAAGATTACGTCCACCGTATTGGTCGTACAGGTCGTGCTGGAGCTACCGGCCATGCAATAAGTTTTGCATGTGAAGAATATGTGTTTAACTTACCTGGCATTGAAACATATATAGAGCATGATTTACCTGTTAGTAAGTATGATCACGAATCATTAATTACTGATTTTCCAAAACCTAAGCCTCGCCAACGTCGCCATAAACCACATAACGGTGGTCAAAATCGTGGTAGAACGGGTGGCAATCGCAATCGTAGATAATATCTAGGTGTAACGTTGATTAGCAATAACCTTGCAGACTCACCTTTGTATGCCATCATCGACTTAGGCTCAAATAGCTTTCATATGATGATTACTCGACAACTTGCTGATAGTGTGCAAGTTGTCGACAAAGTAAAACGAAAAGTTCGTTTAGCTTCAGGGCTAGATGAAAATAATACGCTAACCGAACAAGCTATATCTCGAGGTTTAGAGTGTTTGAGTTTCTTCGCTGAGCGTCTTCAAGAAATTCCCACGGAAAATGTTCGTATAGTCGCAACCGCTACAATACGTTTAGCCAAGAATCGTAATGACTTTATCCGCAGAGCTAATAAAGTCTTAGGTCAAAATGTTATCTTATTATCTGGCGAGCAAGAAGCCGAATTTATTTATCTAGGTGTTGCACACACCAGTTGCTGTAAAGAAAAACGCTTTGTTATCGATATTGGTGGTGCCAGTACCGAGTTAATTGTCGGTTCAGGCCTACAATCAAAAGCAATAACCAGTGTTGATATTGGGTGTGTAACTTATAATCGTCAATTCTTTTCTGATGGTTTATTGAATGAAAGTAATTTTGACCTTGCCATTAATGCCGCAAAAAAAATATTAGCTCCTTTATTCTCGTCATATCAAAAAATTGGTTGGCAATCGGTATTAGGCGGTTCGGGTACTATGCAGGCATTAGCTGAAATGCTGATGTATCAAAACATTCCAACCATTATCACTAGTACATTTCTTAAAGAAACCCAAAGTAACCTCATTAATTGCCAATCTATAAATAAAATAAAGTTACCCGGTTTAACTAGTGAAAGAACGCCTGTTATTGCCAGTGGACTTGCAATTTTAATGGCAATTTTTGAAATTTTTAAGATTCAAGAGTTACAGCTTTCAAGTGGCGCTTTACGAGAAGGATTACTCTATGAAATGCTGCCCTGTGATAAAAAAGTTAATATACGACAACGAACAATCACCTCTTTAATGCAACGTTATCATGTGGATACACATCATTCCTTAAATGTTAAATCTCAAGCAAAATCTTTATTTGAAAGTTTTGAATCTACTTGGGGGCTCAAAAAAGACAATAGTTATGAGTTACTACTCGCAAGCTGTGATCTTCATGAAATAGGGTTATTATTAGAATTTAAACATCATCAAAAACATAGCGCCTATATTATTGAGAATGCTGAATTACCTGGCTTTGACCAAGCTGATCGGCAATTACTTAAAGCCTTTGTACAGCTGTATAAAGGTGATATTGATCAATCGTTATTGAATCAGCCAGTTACAGATAGCCAAACAGCAAGTTATTTATTAGTTATTCTGCGTTTATCAGTAATTTTATGCCGCCTTAGAAAAGATGATGTTTTACCACAATATCACTCATCTATTTCTGATGATCAAACAATAAATTTATGTCTGCCAACAGATTGGTTATCCAATCATCCATTAATTTCTGACGAGCTTACCACCGAAGAAAAGCACTTAGCCTCTTTAGGGTTATGCGTAAATATTCAATGTAATATCTAACACCATTTAACGGTTTTTTAATGCCCAAACATTGGTTGCCAAAACTATTGTTCCACCCAAAACCATCAGCAAAGAAATTGACTCATTTAATAAAAAATACGCAGCAATAATTCCATATATGGGCTCTAAGGTAACAGCAATACTTGCGGTATGTGCACTTAAAGTTTTTAAGGAATAATTAAATAACGAATGAGCAAAAGCCGTAAAAACAATGCCTAAAAGAGCTAATACAACCAATTGTTCTGTTGATATTTCAACTGGATTTAAAAGAATAAAAGGTAATAAAAACAACCCTGCAAAACTATTTTGATAAAAAGCGATTGTTTTAGCAGAGCTTTTAACAACAAATTTTCTATTTAATAAGGTTAATAAAGCAAATGATAATGCTGATGTAGTCCCCCAAAATGCTCCTTCAACTACATTTATCTCGACATGATCTTGGGGTAAAATAAAGCTTATACCAACAACCGTTAATAACGCTTGAAATAAAGCACGATAGCAAAACTTTTCTTTAAAAAAAATCGGCTCTAAGAAACTAACAAAAACAGGAAATGTAGCAAAAGTGATCAGCCCTATAGCAACACTGGAGACTTTGATTGCTTGAAAAAAACTTCCCCAATGAAAAGCTAAAATACCACCGGTTACTGCTAAAGCAAGTAGTGTGCTTTTATCACACTTTAATGATTGTTTTTTAAAAAGTAAGACAAAAATAGCAATAGTGATCGCGGCAAAAAATGCACGGCCAAAAACAATAACTATTGCTGGCAAATTAAGCCATTTAGCAAAAAGTCCCGAAAGTGCAAACAATAATACTGCACTATGAAGTGCTACTAATGCCTGCTTATTATGATTACTGAAAAAGCTCTTTATCAATTACTTGGCATCTTCTTTTAACCAGCGAGCAACTTGTTTTGCAAAATAAGTAAGAATGCCATCGGCCCCAGCTCGTTTAAATGCCAATAATCCTTCCATAATACAAGGTTTTTCAGCCAACCAACCATTTTGAATGGCAGCCATATGCATAGCATACTCGCCACTTACTTGGTAAGCATAAGTAGGCACTTGAAAAGTATCTTTTACGCGACGGACAATATCTAAATATGGCATACCTGGCTTAACCATTACCATATCTGCTCCTTCTGCAATATCTTGGGCAACTTCATGTAAAGCTTCATTACTATTTGCAGCATCCATTTGGTATGAATGCTTATTACCACCTTTAATATTACCCGCTGAGCCGACTGCATCACGAAATGGGCCATAGTAATTAGAAGCATACTTCGCCGAATACGCTAAAATCCGAGTATTAACAAAACCATGTTTTTCTAGTTCTTCACGAATAGCACCTACACGGCCATCCATCATATCTGAAGGAGCTACAATATCCGCACCCGCTTGTGCATGCGATAAAGCCTGCTGAACTAAAATATCTTTAGTGACATCATTAAGAACATAGCCTTCATCAACACCGTTTAAGCCGCTCTCATTTGTACCTAAAATGCCATCTTGACCATGTGTGGTAAATGGATCGAGTGCAACATCAGTGATAACACCAAGCTCAGGAAATTTAGCTTTTATCGCACGAACAGTCCTTTGAGCCAACCCATTAGGATTATATGCTTCTTCTGCCATTAATGATTTCTGCTCATTAGGCGTGACAGGAAATATAGCAATAGCCGGGATACCTAGATCTACTAATTCTTGGGCTTCTTCTAGTAACAGGTCAATACTTTTTCGTTCAACACCTGGCATTGATTGTATTTTTTCTCGTTGATTCTCACCTTCAAGAACAAACACTGGATAAATAAGATCATTAACCGTTAATTGATGTTCCGACATCAATCGCCTAGAAAAATCATCTCTGCGCATTCTGCGCATTCTGCGGGCTGGAAATTGACCAAAATTAGCGCTCATTTTTTTCTCCTGACTGCGGGCTTATAGTTGCCGCAATAATTTCTTTTATTTGTACTTGGTTTCTACCATCAACTTTGGCTTGATATAAGGCTTTGTCTGCCGCATTAAAAATATCAACTGGTGCTGCTTCTTTTTCCTGCTGATAAGTACATATACCACAACTAATGGTTAAATTTATTGATGTTGAATCAAAATCAAAAGATGATGACATAACCAACTCGCGTAACTCTTGTGCAAAAGCAATTGCACCTTCACTAGTAGTTTCGGGCAAAATCAAACAAAACTCTTCGCCACCATATCGACAGCCGATATCACTACTACGACGTAATATTTGTTTAATTAACTTACCAAGCGTTACAAGGCACTTATCACCTGCAGAATGGCCATAGTTATCATTAACAGATTTGAAGTGATCAATATCTATCACCACCAAGCTTAACGGTGTTAAATTTCGACGACTTCGCCTAAATTCGGCTAATAATTTTTGATCATAATATCGCCTATTAAATAAGCCCGTTAACTCATCCATAGTATTCTTTTGTTCGAGCTCTCTATTAGCTTCTTCTAATTCTTGCAGGGCAATATTTAACTCTAACGTACGCTCTTGTACACGAGCCTCTAACAGCTCTTGGTCTTCTTCTTGCTGGATTAGCAGTTCTTTATAAGAAGCTTGATACTTATCTGCAAGCACTAACGCTTCATTCTCAGATAGACTTTGTTCATCTGCGATGATTAAAGTTTGTCGATACAAAAAACACAAAAAGATAAAGCCTATTATCCAATCACTCACCGCCAAAAATGAACCATTAAAATCAGCCCAACCAGATACAAAAATATTTGCTGTAAAGGAAAGAAAGTAGATAGCAACAATTGCAAGAAGGTAACTTACTAATTCATGTTTTAATTTTACTAAATAAATATATACCGCAGTAAAAATCAATAGTATTTGAAAATTGACAAGATGAGCAATTAAGTAATTAAATTTTGCGGGTAAAAATGAATATATAACTACCGAAGTAATGATAAGCGAAATAACAATGTTAAT
>JAGSHH010000137.1 GCA_023954655.1 Colwelliaceae bacterium | reverse complement strand
ATGATTAATAGCTTAATCCTGCCGCTTTTTAATACATTTATAAATTTCAGTTCACTCCAAGTTGACACTTTAAAATATATTTTTTGTATAAAAGCATAGAATGCTCCCTCACAAGAATACTTCACCATAATTCAACATAAAGCTCTGTAGTTTAAAACCATTAGCGCAGCATTCATTACATACTCAATTCAAGACTGAGCTTTTCACATATGCTTCTTATAAATCAAAAGTAGTTACAAAATAGTGACAAAAATAATTTTTCAATTAAAGCACTGATAACTCGATTAAATTGAGTTTGAAGAATCAATAACTATGTAACCGCTTACATATATTATAAAAATATATGATATAAGTGTTTTAATCGTTCTCATTTAAAGCTATTGTTCACTCGATTGTTTTAATAAAATACAAATTCTATAGATAAATTTGGAGATATATGAAGTTATTTTTCTACATTATTTTAAGTGTTTTTATATTCGATAACTCTGTTTTGGCTCAAACCATCGCAATGCCGGGTAGACCTGACGAAGTCTCTTTTCCACACACTATTTTAAAAGAAGTAATGAAAAAGGGAAACATTACACCTACCTTCCCTTACAGCGATATAAAAGGTGGTGACCTTTCATTCAATCGTATGAAACAAGATATGATCACTAGTAAGCTTGATGTTTTTTGGACCATGACATCTAAAGAATTAGAAGAGGAATTTATTCCTATCTACATTCCTATTTTTCGAGGTTTATTAGGAATGCGTATCCCGTTAGTCAAAAGTGAGAACGTTAATATATTTTCCTCTGTAAATAATTTAACTGACTTAACACAATATAAAGCAGGTAGCGGTAAAACATGGTCAGACACTGAAATTCTCGAGCATAATAATATCCCTGTCGTAAAAACGCTAAAATATCAAAACTTATTCCCAATGTTAGAAGGTGGCAGGTTTGATTATTTCCCTCGAGGATTACACGAACCATGGCAAGAAATACTTGACCACCCCAAATTAAACCTAGCAGTAGAAAATAATATTCTTATTCGTTATACCGCACCGAATTATTTTTTTGTCTCAAAAGATAACCCAGAGTTAGCTAAACAAATTACAACACTATTAAATGAATTAATAACCAGTGGTGAATTTGTTAAATTATTTTTTCAAGATAATGAAGTAAAAAATGCATTGAGCAAAGCGAATGTTAAAAACAGAGTTGTATTTGAAATAGAAAACCCAACTCTTTCAGAAAACACCCCGATAAACCGCAAAGAACTCTGGTTTGATCCACTTGAAGTTGAAGGAAATTAATCATGCAATCTATCACCCAAAAAATGTTGCTTGCCTTGGTTGGTTCAACCATTTTAGTTTTAATACTGGTTTCTACCACTAGTTACTACGCACAAAAATCTCATGAACAAGAGTACTGGAATGAAAAAAGGTCTGTTATCAATAGTCAGCTCTCAGTTATTTTTCAAGAACCAGTATTTGCATATGATAAACCTTTAATTAAAGGGATATTAGACGCCGTATTAAAAGATAATGCTATTGTCGATTTAAAGGTATTAGATCATAGAAATCAAACACTAGCACAAGGTACGAGTAGAGAATTTAAACCCGACGAACAATACACTATTCCTTTACTCTGGACAGACAAATCCAAAATTGGCTCAGTACAGATAGGCTATTCACATCATATTGTTAATAATCGACTAAATAGCGCATTATTCGAAAAATCTACCGCTCTTATCATCACCATTATTTTATTGAGTATTGTTGCAATTTACTTTCTAAGAAAAATAGTTATCTTGCCTTTATCAAACTTATCTTCTGTACTAGGAGACATAGCTCAAGGTGGTGGAGATTTAACTCAGCGTATACCCGTAAAGTCTAATGATGAATTAGGGGCGCTGGCAACCAATTTCAATAGTTTCATTGACACAGTTCAATCTATAGTTTCAGCACTAGCTCTAGCGAATAAAGAGTTATCTAACGTTACCGAAAGAGTAAAAAGTGTTAGTGATAGTACTAATAAAGATTCTCAAGATCAGCGTACACAAACTAAAGAAGCCCTAGATCATTTAACACAATTGCAAGAAACAACCGTTCATATTGCTCAAAACGCTGAACAAACATCGTTAAATACTAATAATGTTCATCAGCTATCTGAAAGCAGTATGAAACAAATGGAAAATAATATTGAAAAAGTCGATTTATTATTCCAAGAACTCGACAGTACGGCAGATATTGTCACAAAACTACGAGTAGAAAGTCAGAATATCACTAAAGTACTTGATGTTATTAAAGGTATTGCAGAGCAAACGAACTTATTAGCGTTAAATGCCGCAATTGAAGCTGCACGTGCTGGCGAGTCAGGAAGAGGGTTTTCTGTAGTTGCTGATGAAGTTAGAGCATTAGCCAGTAAAACCCATGATTCAACTAATGAAATTGAAACGATTATTGGCTCATTACAAACTCAGGCTCAGGCTTCTTTTGATGCAACTCATCGCAGTAAAGATTTAGTCACTGAAACGATTGAAACAACCAAAAGTGCCAATGATTCATTAAATGAAATCAATGAAAAAATTGATGAAATTAACAACATGAATACACTTATTGCAAGTGGGTCAGAAGAGCAAACTTCCGTAACCAACAATGTTCAACAAGGAATGCAACAAGTTGATGATGGTGCAGAACGATTAGCTCAAGAAGCGAACTTACTTCATTCTGCAACAAATGAGCTTTCACAAGTTCAAGATAAGCTAATTGAACAAATCGACCGTTTTACTTATTAAGTTTTAAAGTGAAGATGTTGTATAAATAAATTGCAGCATTTTCACTTCCTTCCCATAAAACTGGTAATACTTTTTGATAATAGCCGCATTAAATGATTTCAGTTATGCTAGTAAATAAAAGAACAATAACATTATTAAAGCATGGCAGATTTAGAATTAAAAATTCCCCCCCTTATTCTCGTACTAATATTTGGCACGTTAATGTGGCTATTTCATCAGTCATTTACAATATCTTTGCTTGCTAGCAATATTGCACTTATTTTATTATTGTTTTTTGTAAGCTGTGGATTAATCATCATTATTTCTGGAGTACTAGTTTTTAAAAAAGCACAAACTACCGTTAATCCAACAAAACCTGAAACAAGCTCATCTCTGGTTAAAAGTGGTATTTACAATTTCACCAGAAATCCAATGTATGTTGGTATGGCGAGTGTTTTAACAGGTTGGGGGTTTTACTTATCGAACCCAGGTTCATTAGCTTTTATGCTTGGATTTATCCTATACATGAATCATTTTCAAATTAGACCTGAAGAAAAAGTACTAACACGTTTATTTGGACAAGAATTTGTTGATTACTGTACAACTGTACGACGTTGGCTATAAGGATAAAAATGAAATTACCTGTCATTATTAGTTGTATATTTTTACTCATTAGTTGCTCTGATAATAATGTGCAAACGGCCTTAGCGAATAAACAACAATTTTATAGTGAACAATTAATTAAGGCTGCAGATATTTCTGATGATGGGCAATATTCTTTATTAAGTGATAATAAACAAATTTGTTTATGGGATAACACTCTTAACAAAAAAAAATACGAATGTATTAACGGGCTAGAATCTCAGCTTATCGAGCTACTAGGCATATCTAAAAACAATAAATATTTTTATACATCTAACCGTGTAAATATTCATTTATACAACTTAGCGACAGGGCAATTAATTACTGTTTGGACAGCCGGCGATAATATCATTAACGATATTGCCATGTCAGACAATGAGAGCACTCTAGTATTTGGATTTCGTAGCGGACAAGCCAGTATTGTCTCAGTACATAGCAATAATGTTACCACTTTCACCCCGCATCGACTCGATATTAATAGTGTTAGTATTTCAGCTGATGGTACTAAAGCATTTACCGGTTCGAGTGATAAAACCGCTGTTTTATGGGATACGCAAAACGGCAAGGCACTGCAAACTTTCAAGCATAGTACCCGAGTCAATCATGTTGCTATGAGCAATGATGCAAAGGTGGCTTTCACCTTAGATGCCATAAAAGATCGATTTTTCTGGTTACTAAAAATTGGCAAAAAGTTTTCTGAATTATCCAGTAATATAAAGTTTATTGAATTTAATGATTCTGTAATCGCTAACAATAATAAGTGGCTATTAAGCGCTTCACCTAAACAAAAGTTACAACTTTGGCAGGTAAAAGACGGTAAGCTACTAGGCGAATGGCAAGCTTTTAAACATGAAGATAAATTTCGCTCATCAGTCATTTCTATTAAATTAATTAACAAAAAAGAAATTGCCACTATCAATAGCGATGGTGTTTTCGAAACTTGGTTAATAAAAGACATTAAACCATGAGCTCAACAAATAGTATGTCCATTGATCAACAAATTGATAACTGGCTTGAGCCAATAGCTGATCTTTTTACTGGCATTATTTTTTATTCTATTCGGATAAATTCAATTGATATTCCATTAATCGTTTTATGGTTGATTATCGCAGCTTTTAGTTTTACCTGTTATTTTGGTTTTATAAATTTCACTGGTGTTAAACATAGTATTAAAGTCATTAAAGGTGATTTTTCTACTTCTGAAGATCAAGGAGAAGTCAGCCACTTTCAAGCACTTACAACGGCACTCTCTGGAACAGTTGGCTTAGGTAATATTGCGGGTGTGGCCATCGCTATCTCTATTGGTGGTCCTGGGGCCACCTTTTGGATGATGTTAGCAGGCTTAATGGGCATGTCAGCAAAATTTTTAGAATGCTCGTTGGGCGTCAAATACCGCCAAATAGATCAAAATGGTGTAGTTCGTGGTGGCCCAATGTATTACTTACGTGATGGTTTGGCGGAAATAGGACACCAAAAACTAGGAAAAATACTCGCCATATTTTTTGCAATTTGTTGTATGACAGCAGCGCTGTGCGGCAGTAATATGTTACAAGCTAATCAGGCCTATACACAATTTATGATCGCTTTTGCACAAGACAACGGCTTTTGGCAAAACAAAGGTTGGTTATTTGGTGTCATACTCGCTGCAATTATTGCTATTGTAATAATTGGTGGTATTAAAAACATCGCTAAAGTCACATCAAAAGTAGTCCCTATAATGGCTACAATCTATTTATTTTCAGCATTATTCATTGTTTTCTATCATGTTGAAAAAGTCCCTTCCGCTTTTCATTTAATATTTACTGAAGCTTTTAATCCAAGCGGTGTTATTGGTGGCTTAGTTGGCGTTATGATCCAAGGGTTTAAGCGAGCTACATTTTCAAGTGAAGCAGGTGTTGGCGCCGCGGCAATTGCACATGCAACGGCAAAGACCAATGAACCTATACGAGAAGGCTATGTCGCCCTACTTGAACCATTTATTGATACTGTAGTTATTTGTACTCTCACTGCTTTAGTGATTGTTATTACGGGTGCTTATACTTCTGTTGAAGGTGTTGATGGCGTAGCCTTAACATCTCGCGCGTTTGCTAGCGTAATATGGTGGTTTCCTTATTTACTCAGTATTGCTGTGTTACTTTTTGCTATTTCAACTATGATCTCTTGGGCATATTACGGTTCAATTGCTTGGCAATACCTTGTAGGAACAAATAAATATTTAGATTTACTATATAAATGTATTTTTTGCACTTGTACGGTAATTGGCGCTTCAATTAGCTTAAATTCTGTTATTGCGATTTCTGATTCAATGTTTTTCTCTATGGCAATCGCCAATATTGTAGGCCTATATATGATGGCTCCTATGATGAAAAAAGAACTTAAGCGTTACAATCAAAAATTTAGGAATTAAAACAGCTCTATATCATCTTCATCTTCTTCAGGATTTATAAGAGATTGATCTTGTTTAAATGCTAATAAAGCCTCTTCAATTGGCATTCCAGAAACAACGTTATCAAACATTTTACGCTCAACTTCCATTGAATATTTACTTCTAATAGACTCTTGCAGTTTTCTCCACTCACTTGGGGAATATAAAGAATCAGGATCTGCAATCAAAGAAGACAATGATGTTAAGCTTTGACTAACGTGATTAAGGCGTTGCGAAAGTTTGTCATAGAACTGAAAAGCAATAATAGAGGTATGAACTTTATCCAAGGCTGTTGTCGCTGAGCCTTGAACAATCATTTTCATTTTTTCACTATTTTCTTCCACTTCATCCATATTAGATACTGAAGATTGAATATCATTTAAATTAGTGGCTAAAGCGGTGAATGAACTAGAAAGCGTTGCAACAGACGCATTGCCCTCTCTCATAGATTGTTCTAATTGAGCCACGGCTAAATTAAGCATTAGAATTGTTTCTTTTAATTGGCTCCAATCTAAATCTGGTCGAGAAGACGTTGAACCTGAATATGAGCTCATCATTATTATCCTTATAATACATTTTAACTGCTCTACAATTGATTCAAAAGATATGAAATTGCATTTAAATCTAAGAACATACATTTACTTTAATGGAAGGTTAAACCTATTAAACTTTCATACTGAGTATTTCACAGCATTGTGAAAAGTGTTAATGGATAACTAAAGTTTTTGAATTTTCCATTATTTATTATTGATCATCCTCAAGATTTCTTTTGATTTTTTATTTTACTTAAAATAACACGATATAATCGCTAAACTCATATTCTATAGAGACTTATGAGAAAAATATAATAAGGCGTTAACCATGAATGAAAAACTTAGTTATGTTGAATTTCCAGCATCAGACATTATTGCAACAAAGCACTTTTTTGAACAAGCTTTTAACTGGTCATTTACAGATTATGGGCCTGACTACACCTCGTTTACAGATCAAGGATTAAGCGGTGGTTTTTATAAATCAGATTTAGCATCAACAACTGATAATGGTTCTGCGTTACTGGTTTTATTAAGTGATGATCTTGAAGCAACACAAGAGAATGTTATCAACGCTGGTGGGAAAATAATAAAACCAATTTTTTCATTTCCTGGCGGTCGTCGATTTCAATTTGTTGAGCCTAGTGGCAACGAGCTAGCTGTATGGTCAATAATTAACGATTAGAAATTAAAATAATTCTCTTTAAAAGAAAACATTTATTAAGGTCTTTATGAGTAAATCAACCAATATTATTTTAGCCATACTTTCTCTACTCTTTATATTTATTGGTATAAAGAGCTTACAACATTCAAAACCCTATGCTGAGTTGACAGGAATAGAGTCAATTGAGGGTATTATTTTGAAATTACATTGCCCCTATAAAGGAGCCGCTGCATTAAGCTTAAAAGATAAAGCTCAAACGTTTAATTTAAGTTTAAAATTTAAAGGCCAATATTGTGAAAACGATAATTTTCAATCGATTATTGGTAAAACTGTCCAACTAAAAGCCCAAAGAATGAATAATGATTATTATCAAGTTTATGAACTTAAAGAACAGGATAATATTATACTCAGTCCACAGGAAGTTGAATCTGACAGAAGCAGCTCAACATTTGGCTTGTTCTTTTTAGCATTTCTTTTAATTGCTTTAATTGCTTATAAAAACCGTAAAAAGTTAAGCAAGGAGCCACGAACTGATTAATGTAAAAGTACATCACCAAGATTCAGAGTAGATAGGTACAATTTACTCTGAACTAAAATTAAATCTTAAGATATATATAGCAAGGTCATGTGGACATATGTATAAAAGTTATCCTAACAATTATATTATTCTTCAGGCAAATTAAGATTGATCTCTTGAGTACGTAATAGAAAAATGAAACAAGACACTCCCACATTAATTCAATTAGGTTGGAAGCCATATTTTCAACAACAATTGAGCTTAGAAGAGTTTACTGATTTACATATTGGTAGAATTACTGAACAGCATCGAAATAGTTTGATAGTAATCTGTGAACAAGGGCAGCTCAATCTTACCATGCCACCTAACGGTGAACGAATTTGTGTTGGGGATTGGGTATTATTTGATGATGAAAATAGATTAATTCGACCGTTAGAACGTCAATCATTATTTGAAAGAAAAGCTCCCGGGACCCAAGTAAATACACAGCTAATTGCTGCAAATATAGACACTCTTATTATTGTTTGTTCACTAAACCAAGACTTTAACCTCAACAGAATAGAAAGATACTTAGCGATCGCAAACGAAGCTAGAGTTGAATCAATCATTGTATTAACTAAAGCAGATCAATGCCTCGATGTTGACGATAAACGCCAACAAGTTCAACGTTTAGACCCCCTTATGATGGTTCATGCACTAAACGCCTTAGAGCAAGATGAATTAAAATCGTTAGAATTTTATTGCCAAACAGGAAAAACCATTGCATTTTTAGGCTCCTCAGGTGTTGGAAAATCAACATTAGTGAATGGTTTATTAGGCTTTAAAGCTATAGAAACTGGTGCGATCAGAGAAGATGATAGTAAAGGTAGACACACTACAACATACAGAACCTTAAAAGTACTCCCTCAAGGCGGTATTTTAATGGATACTCCCGGTATGAGACAAATACAACTGTCTGACTGTGAACAAGGCGTTAATGAAACATTTAACGAAATTATTGAACTTGCTTCTCAATGCCGCTTTAATGATTGTGAACACATATCTGAACCCGGTTGCATGGTACAAAGTGCATTAGAAAAGGGCGAGCTTGAGCATAGGCGATTCGAAAGTTATCAAAAATTAATAAAAGAACAAGCCTTCAATAGTGCATCGCTTGCAGAAAAAAAAGCAAAAGATAAAGCCCTTGGCAAAATGATTAACCGCACTCTAACCGAAAGCAAACAATTTAAGCGAGGACAATAATGCCCAACCTCGTTCATAGTAGTATTTAATGTTAAAATTAGCCTAATAGAACATTTCGGTTTACACTTTATTTATGCTGATATTTAGCAATGACATTTCCTATAAAGATATACGAGCATCAAAAAGTCATAATCGATTTTTATGCTTATTTCCTATCTATACATTTTTTATTGCTATTTTAATCGCTTGCATAAATGTTAAAGCCGATACCCTTACCTTACCTCAGTTCAAAGAAGGTGTATTAGGTAAACATGTTCAATATTTTCAAGAAGAAAAAGTTAAATTAACACTTTTTCAAGCTCAACAATTCTTTACTACCGCTAACATAACTGCAGGCTCTAGCAATTCTATATCTCTAGGAATTGATGTGGCGCCTGTTTGGATTAAGTTTTCAATAAACAATAATACTGCTTTAGAAGAATTTTACCGTTTATCAATTGAAACACCCTGGCTTGACTATATTGATACATGGTTAGTCAACGATGGAAAAGTAATCAAACATATTCAAGGAGGAGATGCTTTCCCTTTTGAAAATAGGCCAATGCCCTATCGATTTTACGCTTTTGAACATGCTTATTTTCAAGGGAAAACTGACGTATATATTAGAATTGAAACTAAGGGACCAATGGCTATTCCTGTTTATTTCAGTTCAGTAAATAATGCAATCAATAGAGATATTGCCAGTAGTTTTCAATATGGGATTTTATAT
>JAGSHH010000011.1 GCA_023954655.1 Colwelliaceae bacterium | reverse complement strand
TATTAATGAAGCTAAATTGCTTTCAAAAGCCTGTTCAATTGCCGTTAAAGATCAGTCAAAAAAAAGCATGAGGATCATTTCTGGTGCTTCTCAAACCCCAGGGTTATTTAATTTTTTTAGAAAAGATAGAGAACATCACATCAACTTAAGCCCATTTGGACTTTCATATGCTGAGTTACTGACATTAGCTGATAATCATCTAATTTTTATTCAAGAAACAGAAACACCTCCAACAGTTTCAGGCGACAAAATATCATTCACATTTAATGGACTAAACCTGACATTAACAGCGTCTAAAAATAACTGTTTATTAAGCTTTTATAAATTCACACCAATAGGAACAGAACTAGCTCAGTTAATTTCAGACAATCCAGACAAGGCTTATTTAAATTTATTAAAACAAGAATTGGATGGTATTTTTGAGGTTAACCACTAAAACCAGTTTTAAGTTACTAATAAAAAATCCGATGGGATACATCGGATTTTTTAAGAATAGGTAATTATTTCAAAAACTAACTCTGTTCACGTTCAATCGCGCGATAAGCAATATCAGTACGAAATTGAACATCTTCCCAACTGATTTCATGTAATAATTCATAAGCCGCTTTTTGAGCTTCAGTAACACTTTGCCCTAATGCTGTAGCACACAATACTCGTCCACCAGCAGTTACAACATCACCATTATCACTAGCAGTACCTGCATGGAATGTTTTTCTATCTATCTTTTGATTAACCTCTAATCCAGAAATCACTTTACCTTTTGCGTAACTTCCAGGGTATCCTCCAGCAGCTAAAACAACTCCAACGGCAGGACGAGGATCAAAATCAATTACCGATTGATCTAATTTACCTGCACAAGCAGATAAACAAAGATCTACGATATCTGATTTTAAACGCATCATGATTGGTTGTGTTTCTGGATCACCAAATCGACAGTTATACTCAATAACCTTAGGTGTACCGTCGGCATCTATCATTAAACCTGCGTATAAAAAGCCTGTATATGGCGCGTCTTCTTTTGCCATACCTTCAACAGTAGGATAAATCACTTCGTTCATAATACGCTGATGAATTTCATTGGTAACTACTGGTGCAGGAGAATAAGCTCCCATTCCACCTGTATTAGGGCCTTCATCATTATTGTATGCACGTTTATGATCTTGACTAGTTGCCATTGCTAAAACATTTTTTCCGTCAACCATGACTATGAAGCTAGCTTCTTCTCCATCAAGAAATTCTTCAATCACAACACGATGTCCAGCATCACCAAATGCATTGCCTGCCAACATGTCTTTAATAGCATCTTCAGCTTCGGTTAAAGTCATTGCAACAATAACACCTTTGCCCGCTGCTAAACCGTCAGCTTTGACAACAATTGGCGCACCTTTTTCTCTTACATACGCTATAGCTGGTTCAATTTCAGTAAAGTTTTGATACCAACCTGTTGGGATATCATTTCGTGCTAAGAAGTCTTTGGTAAACGCTTTTGACCCTTCTAATTGTGCTGCTTTTGCACTAGGGCCAAAAATTGTTAAGCCTTCAGCTTGAAATGCGTCAACTACACCGTCAACTAAAGGTTGTTCTGGACCAACAATCGTTAAGGTAATGTTTTGATTTTTAGCAAAATCAACCAATGCAGGAATATCACCAACAGAAATAGCAACATTCTCTAATTTGTTTTCTGTTGCTGTACCTGCATTACCCGGCGCAACAAAAACTTTTTCTACATTATTTGATTGTGCCGCCTTCCATGCCAATGCATGCTCACGACCTCCACTACCAATTACCAAAACATTCATTTAACGATTATCCTAAATTTAACTTAAAAAACTGACTCAATACTTTATAAAAAATGAAGTGTTGAGCCGTTATTGTTTAGAGCTATAGTGCCTAGCTCTATTATTTTCTAGTAAGTAGCTGCTGCTTTAACAAACTTTAAAGTCATTCGGTCACTTTCGCCGATTGCTAAATACTTTTCTTTGTCTTTTTCACCAAGAGCTAATCTAGGCGGTAATGTCCAAACACCTTTTGGGTGTGTTGTTTTATCTTTGGCATTAGCATTTATTTCACTGCTACCTGCAAACTTAAATCCTGCAGCTTTTGCTTGTGCAATTGTTTCTGCTTGTGAAACATAACCATTAGATTTTTCTTTGTCTCCACCTTCAGGTAAACGATGCTCTACTACACCTAAAACCCCGCCAGCTTTAAGTGCTTTGTATGCATCTTTAAATACTTGCTGAACCCCTTCTTCACCCCAGTTATGTAAATTACGGAAAGTTAATACCATATCAGCTGTACCTGCAGCTGCTAATTCACTCGCTTTTTTAGGTACAAAGTTACTTAACTCTACTTCGCTAAAAACAGCATTACTGGCTAGCTTTTTAACTAATTTTTTACGTGAATTACTGTAGTAATTATCTTCACCCGTATCAGGGTAATGTGCACCAATCAATTTACCAGAGCCTTTTAAAGCTGGGGCTAAAATTTCAGTATACCAACCGCCACCAGGCGTAATTTCAACAACTGTCATATTTGACTTAAAACCAAAAAACTCTAAAGTTTCTTGTGGGTTCCGGTATTTGTCACGTGCTTTATTTTTATCGCTACGATGTTCACCTGCAATAGCTTTATTTAGTGAATTATCACTATATGCATGAGCAACATTTAATGAAGCTGCGGTTAAACTGATCAGTGAAGCTGTTAATATTGATTTTATTATTTTCATTATCTCTTCCATAAATATTTAATTAATGTTGAATGATTTCGATACTATTTATAACAGATAATTAGAACGAAGACAGTGGAATACACTTTCATCTATCTTTGAAAAAACAGCATTCATCGCAAACAAAACATGTCACTTTGTTTAATTACCTTTCCTACATTAATATTAATTGTGTTTTCTTGAAGGTAGAGATTGAAAGTTCAAGGCGGAAATGCACAGCGTATGAATATACGTGAGCATTTCTAACGATGAAATTTCACTCTCTAACAAAAAGAAACGCAATTAATGGCGGAAGTGGCGCATTCCAGTAAATACCATAGCAATGTTATGCTCATCTGCTGCAGCAATAACTTCATCATCACGCATTGAACCACCAGGCTGAATTACTGCAGTTATCCCTGCAGCTGCAGCAGCATCTAAACCATCACGAAATGGGAAGAATGCATCTGAGGCCATTACAGAACCTGCAACTTCTAAGTTTTCATCTGCAGCTTTAATGCCAGCAACTTTGGCAGAATAAACACGGCTCATTTGACCCGCACCTACGCCAATAGTCATACTGTTTTTCACGTAAACGATTGCGTTTGATTTAACATATTTTGCTACTTTCCAACAAAATTGTAAGTCACGCATTTCATCTGCCGAAGGCTGACGCTTAGTAACAACTTTTAAATCATTCGCGGCAACTTTACCTTGGTCTCTATCTTGAACCAATAAACCACCATTTACACGTTTATAATCTAAACCTGTTGTTTGTGTTGACCATTGGCCACATTCTAATAAACGAACATTTGGTTTAGCCGCAACAATTTGCGCCGCAGCATCAGAAATACTTGGTGCAATAATAACTTCAACAAATTGACGAGAAACAATTGCTTCAGCAGTATCCGCATCTAATTCACGGTTAAAAGCAATAATGCCACCAAATGCTGACGTCGGGTCAGTTTTATGCGCTTGGTCGTAAGCCGCTAAAATATTGTCACCAATTGCAACACCACATGGGTTTGCATGTTTAACAATAACACAGGCTGCTTCTTCAAATTCTTTCACACACTCTAACGCAGCATCGGTATCTGCGATATTATTATAAGAAAGCGCTTTACCTTGAATTTGCTTAGCAGTAGAAACAGATGCTTCTTCTGGATTAGCTTCAACATAAAAAGCAGCATCTTGATGAGAGTTTTCGCCATAACGTAAATCTTGAGTCTTTATGAACTGACTATTAAAAGTACGTGGGAATTTATTTTTCTCTTCAAAGTTAACTTCACTGGCTTCTTCGCTGTGCGCCGATAACATTTGGCCAAAATAATTAGCAATCATGCCATCGTATGATGCTGTATGCTCGTAGGCAGCAATCGCTAAATCAAAACGAGTGTTGTAAGTCAATGAATCACTATTTGCATCCATTTCAGCAATAACACGATCATAATCGGAAGCATTAACAATAATAGTGACATCTTTATGGTTTTTTGCCGCAGCACGAACCATTGTTGGGCCACCAATATCAATGTTCTCAATCGCATCTTCTAAAGAACAGCCATCTTTTGCAACAGTATTGGCAAATGGATATAAATTAACAACAACCATATCAATAGCATCGATGTTGTTTTCATTCATTACCGCTTCATCTGTACCTCGACGCGCTAAAATACCACCGTGAATTTTTGGGTGTAAAGTTTTTACACGACCATCCATAATTTCTGGATGACCAGTATGTTGGGAAACTTCAGTTACCTGAATGCCGTTATCCGCTAATAATTTAGCAGTACCGCCAGTTGATAAAATATCAACACCTTTTTGCGCTAAATGACGAGCGAAATCTACAATACCAGTTTTGTCAGAAACACTTAAAAGTGCACGTTTGATTGGGCGTGGAGTATCCATTGCTTTTTTCATTAACCTTTAAATAAGTTGTTAGTCTGGCCTTTGACATATGTCCTTGGCATTTATACCTAAATAGGTATTACTTCCATGGTTTTTTGTGTACAGTTTAGTGAAAGTTTTCGTATGCGCTAACATATTCAACTGTCAATAAGTAAAAAAGCACCCTAGGGTGCTTTTTCAATGCAGGCGAACCTGCTAGTTTTTAGTTCATACCGTATTTTTTAAGCTTCTTACGTAAAGTACCACGATTGATACCTAGTAAATTTGCTGCGCGGGTTTGGTTACCGCGAGTATACTTCATCACTTCTTCAAGCATTGGTGCTTCTATTTCTGAAAGTACAAGGTCATACATATCGTCAACATCATTACCGTTTAATTGTGATAAGTAGTTGCTAATTGCGATTTTAGCTTGGCTGCGTAATGGCGATGCTTCTGCTTGAGTTTGCATGTTACCGGTAACGAATGGAGATGAAATATTTTGTTCAAACATAAAGTTCAGACTCTTTCTTAAATTAAATTATCAAAATACCTAATTAATGCATCAAGCTGATCTTGATCAGACTCTAAAGCATTAAAAATAGAACGAAACTGTTTTTCTGGGTCAAGCGTTTGCATGTACCAAGAAACGTGCTTTCGGGCAAAACGAACACCCATAAAGTCACCATAAAATTTGTGTAAACCTTTTACATGCTCAATCACGATTGAGCGTACCTCATCCAATGAGGGCGGATCTAAATACTGACCAGTTTCCAAGAAATGATTAATTTCTCTAAATATCCAAGGGCGACCTTGGGCACCTCGGCCAACCATAATGGCATCGGCTCCTGTGTAATTAAGCACCTCAGATGCTTTTAGCGCACTAGTGACATCACCGTTTGCTACCACAGGAATTGAAACAGCTTGTTTAATTGCTTTAATGGTGTCGTATTCAGCGTCACCCTTATAAAAGTCGTTGCGAGTACGACCATGAACAACCAATGATTGAATACCATTGTGTTCTGCAATTTTTGCTATTTCTACACCATTACGTGTATTTTCACACCATCCTGTGCGAATTTTTAACGTTACTGGAACATCTACTTTATCAACTACAGACTTTACAATCTGTTCGACCAAAGTAGGTTCTTTCAATAACGCTGAACCCGCTAATTTTTTATTCACCTTTTTTGCTGGACAACCCATGTTGATATCAATGATTTGTGCACCATTATCAACATTTATTTGCGCAGCATAAGCTAGCTCTTCTGGGTCCGAACCCGCTATTTGAACAGAACAAATACCAGCTTCAGCACCATGAATCAAACGACGCTTAGATTTTTCAGTTTTCCATACTTTAGGATTCGCAGAAACCATTTCTGATACTGCAAGTCCAGCCCCCATTCGACAACATAATTGCCTAAATGGTTGGTCAGTTATTCCCGCCATGGGTGCAAGCATAGTATTACTTGCTAAAGAATATGAACCTATCTTCACGCTGTTGTTTTTTTGAGCTACCTTTCAAAAGGGCGCTAAGTTTACGTGTTTTTTTTCAGATTGAAAAGCATATAAATTGAACAAAAATGACTTTTTTTCATCATTTTCATATTGACTTTTTGCAAACTATTGATGTGTGCAGATTTTGTACAAATAGATAACAAAATCTACACAACTTTTTATTGGTTAAATAGAAAGGTTATTGCTTTATTTCATGACACCAGAAAGACGAACCCATTCTTCTTGAACAGCGATGGGATCCATTTTGCACCATTTACCATAAATTGTTTGCAATTCTGTTGCTTGTTCTTCTAGAACACCCGACAAAGCAAGTAAGCCATTTTCACCAACAAACTCAATAATGGTCGGTGCTAATTCTCTCAGTGGTCCAGCTAAAATATTCGCAACAACAACGTCGGCTTTACACATTGGTTGATCTTCAGGTAAATATAGCTCAAGTCTACTTTCTACATTATTTCGTTTGGCATTTTCCTTACTTGCTTGAAGGGCTTGTGGGTCGATATCAATACCAATTACCTTTTCTGCACCAAGTTTTAATGCTGCAAGCGATAAAATTCCAGATCCACAACCAAAATCTACAACAGTTTTACCTTTAAGATCTAAACTATCCAACCATGTTAAACATAATGCAGTTGTAGGATGAGTTCCGGTGCCAAATGCTAAACCGGGGTCTAGCATTACATTCACGGCTTCAGGCTCAGGAACATCTCGCCAGCTAGGGCATATCCACAAGCGTTCACCAAACTTCATAGGGTGAAAATTATCCATCCATTCTCGTTCCCAGTCTTTATCTTCTAACTGTTCTAGCTTATATCTCATAGCCTTTTTATCTGGGTGAATACTTTGTAGGTAAGTAATTACTTTATCCATATCATGAGATGCTTCAAATAATCCCATCACGACAGTATTTGACCAATAGATCACATCATCACCTGGCAAAGGCTCATATATAGGTGTATCTTTCGCATCAATAAAAGTGACCGCTTGTGAGCCACAGGCCGTTAACCAATCACTATATTTCTCAGCCGTTTCTTCGTCTGCACTTAATCGAAGTTGTATCCAAGGCATGTTATTTCTCGTTCATTAGACATTAGTTGTAGTTTATCACTTTTTGATCTAAAAACTCATTGCTATTTACGTTAACGCACGACACTATAAAGACACGTGTAAGGTATATAAAGGAAATGCGATGAGGCTTTGTAATATTGTTTTATTACTAGTTTGCCCATTATTATCTTTAATAACACTTCCCGTTTCCGCTCAAAAAGTATTATTTCTAACTGAAGATTTACCACCACTACAAATTGAAAATAAAGAGCTACCTCCAACAGGCGCATTCGTTGAATTAGTAAACTTAATTATTGAAGAAACAAATATTGATGCCGAAATTGTTATCTACCCTTGGGCAAGAAGTTATGAATTAGCTTTAACACAGCCAAATACTTTTATATTTTCAATTCTCAGAGGGAAAAGTCGAGAAGATAAATTTCATTGGGTTAGCAAGTTGTTTACGCTTAAGTCTTACCTTTCAACACTAACGTCAAGAACTGACATTAAGATTGCTCATATTTCTGACGCTAAACAATATTCTGTGGGTTCTATTCGAGATGACTTAGCAGAAACATACATGCGAGATAAAGGCTTCCAAATAGACAAAAATCTTTACTTAAGCAGTAAATACCCTGTGTTATGGCAAATGTTATATAGCGGCAGAACAGATATCGCTTTTACCAATAACATAGTTTGGCGTTATGAAATTAATAAAACTGGACTCGACTCTTCTCAAGTAAAACTTATTTATGAAATACCCGATATCGCTTCAGACTTATATTTAGCAGCAAGTTTAAATACAGATAAAGCAATTATACTTAAAGTGAAAAACAGTTTTGAATCAATAAAAGCTGACGGCCGATATGATAAAATCATGGCAAAATGGCAATTAGATAACGCCAAACGACTATAAATGACAAGATATTAACAATTTACCCTTATGAATTATTACCCTATATTTTTAACCTCAGATAAAATTAATGCCATTGTCATTGGTGGCGGTGAAGTTGCGGCTCGAAAAATTGAATTACTTTTAAAAACCACGACAAAAATTACTGTTATGAGTAAAGAAGTTAATTCAAGTGTTGAACGTTTAATTAATAGCAATAAACTCAATTGGTTAGGTCATAATTACCAAAAAGGGTTACTTGAATCATTTAACTTAGTGATTGCTGCTACTGACAACTCAACGGTTAATTATGAAATTTTCGAAGAAGCAGAAAAATTAAAGTTACTCATTAATGTTGTTGACCAACCTGAATTGTGCAGTTACATAACTCCCGCTATTATTGATCGCTCACCTATTCTTATCGCAATGTCTAGCTCAGGTAGTGCTCCGATTCTATTAAGAATGTTACGTGAACAGATAGAAAAAACATTACCCGATGGTTATGGAAAGCTTGCTGATTTCTCATTAAAGTTTCGAGATCATGTTAAAGCGAGAGTAAAAGGTTTACGTAATAGAAGAACTTTTTGGGAAGCAACATTACGAGGCACAATTGGTAATGCAATTTTACAAGGTAATAGCCAACAAGCAGAACAACAATTGATTGTTAGTTTGAATGAAGAAATACCACCACCACAAGGTGAGATAACTTTCATTCATACCCTAGACGGCGATCCTGATAAACTCACTCTTGGTGCACACAGAGAAATGCAATTTGCAGACGCGGTATTTTATGATGAAAAGGTCAATGAAAATTTAATTGAATATATTCGTCGTGATGCTGACAAGTTCCCTCAAAACACTCCTTCAAGTATGTTAATCAATTATCAACATGCACTCGAGTTGGCTGAAGCAGGCAAAAAAGTCATTTATTTATTAGCAGAGCATCATGCACTCCCACATAATTCAGCACTGGCTTTAAGCACCATTAGCACGAAAGAGTTAATAAGTGGTATCTAAAAATTTTGCTTTAATTATTTGACTTGTAACAGCTACCTTAAATGATTGCAGGATAGCTGTTACAGATAATAACAAAATAATATTTAAGTGATTAATTTAGCTTATATAAGGCTTTTAGCTCTTTAGCTTTAGCAATAGATTGGGGAGACTCAAAAGATTTTTGATCCATTTTTCGCTGTGCTAATGCCTTGTTGTTATTTAACAGTAATGCTTCAATATAATTTAAATAAATATCTTCTATTGCATCACTTTCATTCACTGCTTTAGAAAGGTGTTTAACCGCGGTTTCATAATCCTTTTTGGCCATATAGATACGACCTATGGTATCAAGTACATCTGGCATATTCGGTTGTAGGTTTAGTGATTTTGTTGCATGTTCTAGGGCTTTTTCTAATTGATTACGCTCCAAATAAAAATAAGCTAAGTTATTTAATGCTACAAAATTTTTTTCGGAAATAGTCAGGACATGCTCATAACTTTTTATTGCAGCCTCGGTATCAGTATTTATTTGTATTTGGGCTAACTTCATATAACTTACAATATCATTTGAATGGGTTTTGACATGATCTTGTAAAAAGCTATAACCTTGCTTTTGCTGACCTGTATTGATTAAACAAATATAGATTAAACTAACATTTCGAGATGTTTTTCGAGCGTTATAGGCTTCTTGAATGTTAATTAATGCTTTTGCATACTCCTTGTTATGCATTTGAAGCTGCCCAATTAAGCCTTTAGTAAAAGGTAATTGTTTTGCTTGCTCAGGTATCGATAATAATTGCTTCTTAGCAGATTCAAAATCTCCAGTAACTAAAAGAAAATGAATATCTAGCAAGGATATTTCGACATCACCTGGTCGGTTTTCAAGATACTTACTACTTAATTCAAGCGCTTTCTTATATTTACGCTGATTGTCAAAGAGTAGTAAGTTACTCATTATTGCATCACGATCATTCGGTGCTTGCTCTAACCAATCTTGGTAATGTTTTTGAACATTGGTAAAATCTTTCAATTTAAAAAACGCTTGCCCTAAAGTTTGCCAGTAAATTTTTGGCGCATCCTTAGTATCAAAGCCATTAAGTAGCTCAATCGTTTTATTAGGATTACCTTCTTGAAGGTACACTTTAGCCATTAAAAGTTGTAAACCTTTATTTTCAGAGTCTTTTTTATATTGCTCTTCGATAAAACTAATTATGCTAGATGGCTCTCCATGCTCAAATTCAAATCGATAAAACTTTATTAATGAAGGTATATGTGAAGGATCTATTGTTAATATTTCTTCAAGACTAGTTTTAACTACAGAAAAGTCTTTATCTTGATAGGCTATATCAATAAGTGCCAA
Source organism: Colwelliaceae bacterium (assembly GCA_023954655.1). Classification (GTDB taxonomy): domain Bacteria; phylum Pseudomonadota; class Gammaproteobacteria; order Enterobacterales; family Alteromonadaceae; genus Thalassotalea_H. Next base: position 22,359 of record JAGSHH010000011.1, on the reverse strand, counting down.
CCTAGCTCCAATATGATTTTCGTCGAATGACAATATTTGTTGGTATTCTCGCTTTGCTCTGTCTAAATCTTTTTGTTGAAGGTAGACACTTCCAGCTAAAATATAGGCCTGAATATCATTTACATCTTTAGCTTTCCAACGTTCGGCTAAGTCCAGAGCCTTATCATATTGTTTAGTAGTTAAATATGCCGTTGCAAGTGTATTACGAGTAACTTTTTGTTGAGGTTTTTTATCTAATGCTAATTCTAAATTTGTAATACCTTCTATATCATTAAGAGATAACTTTAATAAACCCAACCTTGTTAAATCTTCTGCGGTATTAGCTGCTAATTTATTCGATCTACTTAATATTTCTTTCGCTTGTTTTACTTCTCCACCTTTAACTAAGGCAAGTCCGACACTAGAAACAAGTGCATTATCTTTATCAGATAACTCACTTAATGAATTTACCGTTTCGCCTGCTTCTTTTGCTAATCCCAATCGTAACTGACTTACAGCTAATAACCTTAAGGCTTCATGTGTAGAAGGAAGTTGCTCGGCAATTATAGATAAATGTTGATGTGTTATTTCATATTTATCAAGTCGAAAAGCACTATAGCCTGCGAGTAATCTTAATGCTGGATCTGAAGGGCTAGCAATAATTGCTTTTTCAGTATGGAACAAGGCCTTTTCATTATCTTTGTCATTGAAGCGAGCAATCCCTTTGAGTTGATTCAATAAGCCATTTTCTTGATTAATCAATAATAGCTTATCGATTATTGGTTCGGCTTCTTGCGTTCGATTTAACTCAACTAGTATTCTTGCGCTGATAAAAGCAATTTCTAAATCTTCAGGATAATATGACAGATAATTAGCATAAGTATTAGCAGCTAGATCTTTCTCTCCTTTTCTTAAAGCAATTACGGCTAGCAATTTCAATGCATCAGCTTGCTTTGGGTGATTTTCTAAAATAATTGTCAATTGCTCTTGAGCAACGTCAATTTGACTATCTAATAGCAATGAATAAACAAAAGCTAATGTTTTAAATTCTGACTCAGTTGCAATTTTTTGGACTTCTTCTACGAGAGCCTTTGCTTTTTCATTTTGTTCCAAACGAAACATAGCTTGTATCTTATAAAAAGATATTTCAGCTTGTTCTTCAGGAGAAAGCCCTTTGACATTATGAGACAGCTCAAGCAAAGCAACATCAGATTTGGTATTCTTATAAGCAGCAGATAACAATGGAAGCACTTCGCTGGCAGGGTAATTGAGTTCCAATGCTTTATTTAACTCTTTTTCAGCACTCTGATAGTTTTTGTTTTTTAAATAGACTTTACCTAATAGATAGCGTGCTTCTGGTAATTTAGGGGATATTTTAATCGCGTTCTTTAATTGGATTGACGCCGCATTATAATCATTAGCTTTTATGTTTACTTTAGCGGCGGCTATATGGTCTTGTGAAGATTGTTCGCTACATGATAATAACAAGCCTATGAATAGTAAAAAAATAAAATTTTTCATAAGTTCCTTTTGTTTTTTATTGTTTAACTAGATAAAGTGTAAATAAGGTTATCTGATAAACAACTCTACCACATTAAATAATCACACATAAATACACATCTCCATTTTACCTGAATATTAATATAACAATGATTAATGAATTAGAATGCGAAATGTTATAGGGAGAGGTTAACTGCACAATTTACAAGAATTTTCGTTCAGTTACTCGTTTAAAATAATTAGACAAGCGTTCAAAATATATACTTCAAAGATAACCTTGAGAATGATAGGATAATCCCTAATACGGGAGTGAACACTTGCCTTTAGTAGTTGGTAATAATAAATTGTTTATTACCTAAATAGGAGAATTGATGTCTTTTCAAACCAGTTATCTCTTTCGAACACTATGCTATTTATTCTTTATTTCTTTTGCTATGTCATCTTATTCAACAGAACTACAAATAGTCACAGAGCATTCACCTCCTTATCAAATAATAGATGAAACAGGGAATGTTGCAGGTCTTACTACTGAAATTGTTCATGCAGCTTTAGCTCTCACGCCTTACAAGTATGATATAAAAATTTATCCATGGTCACGATCATTTGTGATGGCAAAAGAACAAAAAAATACCTGTGTTTATTTAATGTCACGTAATAAATTAAGAGAAAATAAATTTCAATGGGTTGGCGAATTAATTACAACAAACGATTATTTTATAGGTTTGTCGAACCGAAAAGATATTAGCATTAACAATATTGAAGAGGTAAAAAAGTATAATGTTGCTGTATTAAAAGATGATAGAACTCATCACAAATTATTAGCATTAGGGTTTGAAGAAAATAAAAACTTATATATCATTAACAATACCTACTCAATGTTAAAATTACTTACCTCGATAGATAATGTTGATTTAATTTTAGCTGATACTATTAATGTGCGATATCGTGCAAAATATAGTGACATGGATCCCGACCAATTTAAAACGTATATGAAATGGAGCGAGAAACCAGTCGAGCTATATTTGGCTTGCAGTTTAGAAACGCCAAAAGAAGTTGTGATGAACCTATCACAGGCAATAAATACCATTAAAAGCAATGGAACTTACGATAAAATTATACAAAAGTGGGAAAATAGATAGCTTTTTCTAATCTCTACTTTCATGAAAACCCTTGACTTCAATATTTCTAACTAATAGCATCTTAGTCAGGCTACAGAGACGCCTGTCCGCTAAAGATGAATTCACTCTGCTATCAATAATACAATAATCAGTTCATTACGAACTAAGTAGGCTTTGCGGGATGCCACTCATACTTAGAGGTAATTGAATAATGATTTATCAAAAACACTTACACCCAAAAAAACCTTGTAACAATAAAAACTATACCTATTCTTTTTTTCCCTTGTTAACATTTAATACACTGTTATTTTTAATCACTTTATATTTTCTCGCAAAATTTAGCGGTAAACAGTACTCATTAGAAATAACAATGAGGGCAACAAAATGGAATTAGCGTTAAACGAAGCAAAAATACAAGCCAAAAAATTATGTAAAGCAGTTAAAGCTGATCCGAATATTTTAACAAAACTCAAAATTTCATTGAAAAGTATTCAGGTAGTTTCGGCAAGCGACATCCAATTAAAGCATTGCCAGTTAATTATTTCTCGACAACTTGGTTTTGAAAATTGGCATAATGCTCAAATCGTTCTCTCAGGTAAACAATCGTTGAAATCAATGCCAGATATGGGAACGTTTTTTAATAATCATGCATGTAATACATTTGTTAATTTATGGTTTTCAGATTATGAAGAGGCGAAATTAGCGTTATCAATGCAAGAAAATAAAAGTTGGCTTTTACCCTATAAAAAACAATTTATTGTGGTAAAAAAGGAATATTTATTATCACTCAATATTTCTAGCAATGTTGAAAAACTTACAACTGAAATCAACCATGATTTATACCAAGGATATGGTAGTCCTTTATGGGATAAATTTGCTTGTGAAGTGATTCGAAATCGATAATAACTTCAGAAAACCAGTATTACTTAATCACTGGTTTTCGTTGTAACTTTCGTTGTAGAGTTCGTCGATGCATGCCTAATTGGCGAGCGGTTTCAGAAACATTGCCATCATTACTACTAAGTACTTGATTTATATGTTCCCATTCTAGTCTCTCTGGAGACATAGGCTTGCTTTCAATATCAGTTTCAACCTTTAAAGTATTTGGTTCTGAGTTTTCTCCTTTCAAGGCTTTTAATAACATTTGAGTATCAACAGGCTTTGCTAAATAATCATTTGCTCCCATCTGAATAGCTTCGACGGCAGTGGCAATACTAGCGAAACCTGTCAATAAAACGATGCGGATATCAGGTAAAAGTGCTCGAATTGGTTTTATCAACATTAAGCCATTATCAGCTGCAAGTTTCATATCTAGTATTAAATAGTCTGGCCTAAATTGATGGCATGCATGTAAAGCTTCATCTGCCTGGTGCCTTTCTTGACAATCAAAGCCGTGCTTAGATAAACGCCTAACTAACGTTGCAGCAAATGCAGTATCATCTTCAACGATCAATAGTTTCATACTTACCTTTAGTTATTACTTGATGATAGTAATGCTAATTTCACATGTGCAAGACTACCTTTTACCGGGTGATTTGATATTTTCAAACTTCCCTGTAAACGATTAAATGTTGTATTTGATAACAATATTGCCATACCTAAACCATTACTACTTTCAACTAATTTTTCGCCTAAGGAATCTTGTTGAGCTTTAGTAATGTTTGAATCAATGCCGGTACCAAAATCTCTTAAAACAAGGTGCAAATATTGCTGGCAACAATAAACTGTTAGTGTCAGGGCTTTTTCATTATTTTCTTTATTTGCTCGAATAGCATTTTGAACTAAGTTTAGTAGTGCGGAAATTAGCATTGCATCTGAGTGAATACTAGCGTGAATTTCTTGGTTTTGAATAACATCTATAGATTGTTCTGGAAAGTGTAATTGTAAACTATCGTTAAATTGTTCAAGCAATTCATCAACCGTAATATTTTGAGTATTTCCTTCCCTGATAGAAGCGGCAAGGTTTCTAAAGTAGCCAAGTTGATTACGGCATTGTTCTAATGGATGCCGCATAGATTGCACAGCAACATGCTCAGGATGGTCCTCTAATAATTCATCAAACAGTAATTGAATATTTGCCAAAGGTGTCGCTAATTGGTGAGTAACCTGTGCTGAAGCTAACCCTAGAGAAAGTAACTGCTCACTTCTTAATTGTTCTTCTCTTTGTTTCGCTATAGACTGCTCTCTATTTGTGATAATACGCGCCATTGCTCCAACCACAATAGTGACTACCAAAACAGATAGCAAAAAGTTAGCCCACATCGCAAAAAAGTGATTACTCATATCCATTTGATGCATCGTGTGCTCTGGCATTCTAAATAATAAAATACTATATGAGCTAATAGCGGATAATGAAATTATCGATAAATAACGTGAAGGTAAACTCACTGCGGCAATAATAATAGGCAATAATAATAACGAAACAAAAGCGTTGGTTGCACCACCACTTAATGACAATAAAATACTTAAGAAAATAATGTCTGCAATTAATTGACAAACAATCGCTGCATTACCCGCCTCTCGGTTTTTAAAAATATAAATACTGAAAATATGAAAGACAGATTCAACAACTATCACAATCAATAACGGAAAAAGTGATATCTCCAAAGACATCACATAATAAACGATTAAAACCGTCGCCAGCTGAATGGCAATCGCTAAAGTTCTAAGAAGGAACAGTCGCTGAATAACTGCCATCGTTTTAAAGTCGAATAAGATCATGAATAAGTAGTTTGAAAAATATTGCTAAATATCATACCCATATTTATACCAATCCGCTTAGTTTTCTATCAACCATTTTCTGACTAATTTTTCATTGACCAAACCACTTTTACCATGAAACTTTCCATTGCTTTCGATAAAATAACTACGAGGTAATTCACCATACCATGTGCTATCAATAATAAAACGGGCTTGATCTCCTTCACCATCTGCAAAATAATAGTTTTGCAACGAAGACAATTCGTATGATGAAATCACTTTTTGACGTTCATCTTCTACTTCATCGTTATCATCAGCATTAATGATTACGACATTTATATCTGAATTAATTGCTCGTATTTTCTGGATTAACGCCAACTCTTTGAAACAAGCAGGGCAATCTACAGACCATAAAATCATTAACCATTGCTTACCTAAGTTTTGCTGTTTTAATTCTTTAAAGGTACTTGCCGAAAATACTTTTGACTCAGCGCTCGCATTATCACTAAAGAAAAGGGCTACAACTATGAACAAAACTTTCATCGAGTTCATAATGCTTTCACTAAATGTCCTTGCTTAGGCCTTTGCCAGCTGACATAGTTTTGGCCACCTTTTTTAATAATGAATGGTCGATCCGAACCTGAGCTTGCTTGCGATACTTCCTTAGCTCTTGCAAAAGTTTTACCGTTATCAATTGACTGCTGGTGCCATAATTGATGCTCTATACCATTAAATTGCGTCCATACAATATCAACAACATTGTTATTTTGCATAATATGTGGATGAGCTGCTTGTGCTTTGAAATCGCCTACTGATAATGGTTTAGTTAACGTTTTACCTTGATCTTTAGATGATGCATAAAAAATACCTTTACCTTTATCTCCTTGATTAAACCACACAAGATGGTATCTATTTTCCTGATCAATACTGATTCCTCCCCCTTGGTGAGGGCATCCATCTATCTTCCAATGATCATTACTAATTTGAATTGACTCCCGTTTCATCTCATTATCTAAGGTCAGCAACGCAAATTCTCGAATATTATCACCGTAAATATGACGCCAAAATATTGCTAATTCTTCCTTTTTGTTAACATCCATTGCAATTCGACAACAAACACAGGTTTCATTGGCTAACTGTTCGTTTTTAAACTCAACTATCCCTTCTCTAAGATTAGCTTTAGCGTAATACAAAGCCGAACCATTAGCTTTTTTACCTTGTTTTTTTAACTGATATGACAAGCGACTATCAAGCCAAACGATTTTTACATCTCCATTCTCGTTAACCTGCATCTCGTTAAAACTATGCCCTGTCAGCAAGTTATCATTATTAACAGTTACCGGTTTTGAAAACGACTTTCCATAATCTTCCGAATAACTAAAGCGCACATTTGCTGTATATTTTTTCTCAAGTGGCGATGCCCAAGATAAATAAACACCACCATATTTATCAAAAGCAATTTTTGGTCGATTTTCATTTCTTGCAGATATTTTCTCAAGTGGAATATTCACTTGCTGTGATGGTGAAAATGTTTGGCCATTATCTTTTGAAATTTGGAAAAACATTTTTTGCTCTAATGCCCATAACCTCCATAAATCTCCATTAGGTGAGAAAGCAGAAGTTACTGTTTTAGCACATTTAATATCAAAATTTAGACATTTAATCGCTGCTGGTTTTTTTTTCATAATAGCTTGATGATTATGTTGTGCATTAGTCACTGAGCTAATTAACAGTAACCCTATTAAAATTGATGTGTTTAACAAATTAACGCTTATATATTTCATCATAAATCCTCTTACCATTGGTAATTTAGCCCAACATAAAGTGTTCTTGGTGCACCAGGAGAATATTTTGTTTTACCATAACGATAAGATCCTTCTTGTACATATTCATTATCAGCAACATTTAATAAGCGAGCATGCAATGCTAACTTTTCATTAATCTGATAACGCGCTTTAAAATTTACAACTGTATAACCGTCTTCGATACGATCATTTCCATCTGCGTCTTGGCTATTAGCATCATCTAACCAGTATTCACCAATGGATTGCATTTCTAGCATGCTTGAAAAGCCGGGTAAAAAGGAAGGCATAAAACGAAGGCGAACATTTGCTATGTATTCAGGCGCTGCTGTCATTTCGTTGCCAGAGTATTGTTCATGTTGATCAAATTCATGTTTGGCTTGGCTATAAGCAGTAGTGATATTAAATTGTTCACTTATTTGCCACAACATAGCCGCTTCAAAACCTTTATGAATGACTCGACTCGCATTAGTTAAATACCGTTGACCAAGATCGTTATAGGCATGAACAATGCCATCATCTACATCCATATAATAAATGGCAAAGTCAAAATTCACGGTTTCTAGGTTTACTTTATAACCAAGCTCATAAGTATCAGATACTTCGGGATCTACCGCTTTAGCATTTCCATCATCTTTCGTGGTTAAGTGATATAAACTGCCAGCTGTTGGCAAACGAAAACTATTCGCATATCGTAAATAAACGCTACTATCGTCACCTAAATGATAATTTAAGCTAGCTTTAGGGCTTAAATGGCTAAAGTCATCATCTTTATTTTCAAGGCTTAACTTTCCATGGCCAATATCGCCAAAGACATCCAAATGATTTTTAAATTCATATTTTGCATAATCATAACGGGCACCTAACGTTACATCGATATTCTCACTCAATTTCTGTTTGTGTTGCACATATGGAGAAAAACCGATGTATTGAGTAGTATCATCATAAAACTTTTCTCCTTTAACAAAGGTATCTGCTCCCCAACCGGTTGTTGTGAAATCGAGCGGTTGATAAGAAAGTTGATCGCCTTCAGTAAATTCAATATCAAAACCAATCGTTGTTTCACTATCATTTTCATGCTCAAAATTAGCTAAAGCTAATAAACCTAACGTTTTCACTTCAGACTCAACTTTAGGCATATTTTGATTCCAAGTAGCAGTATAATCATTAGTGCGTACTCGATAATAAGGAATCAAAGAATAATAATTATTGCCATTGGTTTTATCCCATTGAGTTGAAATGCGCATGTATTCTGTTTTGCGTAAAGGATCACTCGCTAATACTTCATCAGAAAGGCCTGAGTTGGTTTTATCATTTTTATATAACTCCTCAGACAAACTTGTCGCCATCTCTTGTTCTAGATCTGACATTACAAAAGAGGTCACTAAACGTTCATTATCACTTAACTCGAGCTCATGACGAATAGTTACTTCAGCTCTCTTTGAGCCAGTATGGTCTCGCCAGCCTTCATTATTGAGAAATGAAGCAGAAACACGAAAACCTTGTGTATCCGAAATACGATTACTATGGCTGATTTGTACCTTTGAATATTCGTCTTCACCTAACATCGCATCAAGGCTTGTTTCAGGCGCTTTGGCAACATCTTCAGATAATATATTCACCGTTGCTGCGACAGCTCCTGAACCATAAAGTGCTGTACCAGCACCTTTTAGTACTTCCATACGTGCAACATTCGAATTAAAACTCGACCACCATAAAGCATTATGATTAAAAAAAGCAGGGGATTGCAGAGGAATATTGTCTTGCAAATATAAGTAATACCCACTGGTATTCATTGGCATTCTAATCGCCGCTTTATGTCCTTGGCCACCAGAAAGTTGGTCAATCAACACACCAGAAATACTATTTAAAGATTCTGCAACATGTTGACCGTTATCAATGTCTAATTCATCTTTCCCAATACCATGGACCGACATAGCAAGGTCTGTATCGAGCGACTCTTTACGATTCGAAGTTATAGTGATCCTTTCAAAATCATCAACAATGACATCTCCTTCAGGAGATAACGTTTCAGCGGAAAGAGAATGACAATAATGACCGACAAAAAGAGCGAGAATAGATAACTTTAAAGTTTTTTTCATAACGGCTTTGCATTTTAAGTGTAATTTTAAAAGTGCCAATATGGTAGATGAATTATCTTTATTTGCAGTGTGACTAAATGTCGCAGTTATCCATTTAATTAAGTAAACAATTGATGTAAATCAAAAAATATTCACTGCGCGTTCTGTGTAGACATCGTTTGATAAACATCCTTATTTGAGGTTAAGCTTTTTCCGTAAAGAATATAGCTCACTTGTACATCAAACTGAAAGACATTGCTCGGGATAACAGACTCTGTAACTTCACTTAATGCTGAATAACGCATCAATGAATAGTTTGTTTTGCTATTAGACCAGTACCAATTTTGATTTCTTTTTTTCAAGTTGAATAAACGTCCGGACAACAAATCAATTTTCTGTAACTCTGTGTTATTTACCATTTGCTGATTGCTACCCCAATAAAGTTGATCATTTTGATCCAACCATAAGGTATTTTGTTCTTCTGCTGCAAATTGCACATATTGCCATTTACTTTCATAAAGAGTGACAATGTCGGAGTTTATCTGATAAAAGTAAACCTGCCATGCACCTTGAGATTTTCGACTAAATGAAAGTGTTTCATTATCTTTAAATGAGACACCCCTGATTTCAGCTTGCGGCAACTTCAATCGTTTAAACTCTCCAGTTAATGTATCAATAAGATGGATTTCATTGAGTGTCAATGCCATTAAAAGAGTCCCATTAGGAGACCATTGCAGATCAACATAATGACGACTGTCATTAAAATTAGTTAATTTAGAACGCTTTTTACCTTCCAAATCTGTTAACCACACTTCTTCATTACCTGTGGTTAAACTAATGTATGCAATACTTTGCTTAGCAGAATTTTTATCAGAGTTATTAATATGATGCGAAAAAGTGGCGAGTCGATCATCAACTGAAGAATCGGCGATTACAATATTAGTATTATCGTTATAGTCATATACATGAATATTATTATTTTGCTGACCTGATGAAAACATGTAATCTTTGCCATTCGTATGGCGAGTAGGTCGATTAATTTGACGACTCCCTGAATAAATAATCCTCATGTCTTCACCTGCAAGATCATAACTCAGCAATTGATAAGCTGGATGCTCTCCCATCAAGACAACTCTTTCACCATCGTGACTCCATATTCCACAACAAATATAAGCATCTTGTTTGAACAATAAAGACAGTTCATCCGTTTCTAGGTCAAGTGAATAGAACCCTTCCCATTGTTGCTTATCGGGTGATGAAATCAGTATTTTATTTTCCGATGGATGCATATCAAATTGACTGTTTCCACCTAAAAATAATTCTGGCTGAGTTAAGCGTGTTTTCTTATCTGTTCTTAAATCAATTTCAAAAAGTGAATATGGGCTATTTCCCCCTTCACTTTCCGTAAAAATTAAACGGTTATTGTCATGAGTAAAGGCAATTGCACCATAACTCCCCGCGGGACAGTTATGAATTAACTGAGCTTCACCAACTTCTAAGTCATTAATTTCACGAATAAAATATTGGCAGCGATTGGGTGTCGCCACTAAGTAAACCAGCAAACGACCGTCAAAGCTCCAGTTTGCAGGCCCAACACCCACACCTTCTTCATGGTTAATTTCTATCGTGCGCTCATCATTAATATTTTTGACAAGCAAGTGCATCCGATCTTCTCTGGCTGACATATAAGACATTCGTGTGCCATCAGGAGAAACCGCAGGAAAAAGCTCATTTCCTGATTCTGCCGTAAGTGCTTTCGCATAGTTAAGTAAGCTTGTCTCTACTTGGTTATCTTGCAAATAAACGCCTAGAAAAATAGATAATAAAAGCAAAAGTGAAATTATTGGGTAATAAAATTTTTTTGCTTTAGAGGCTTGAATAGGAATTGTAACCTGCCGACTCAAAATCTGAGGCTCATAATTTTCAGATGGTATAAGCTCCACCAATGCAATAAATTTATAACCTTTCTTAGGGAAGGTAGATATAAATTTAGGTTGTTTAGCATCATCAGAAAAAGCTTTACGCAGTTTTGTGATTAATTTACTAACAGCATTATCACTAACAATACGTCCTAACCAAACTTGTTCTATTAATTGATCTTTACTAATAATTTGATCAACGTTTTTGCAAAAGTAACTCAACAATTCAACCATCATCGGCTCTAATTGCTGACTTTTTCCTTCAGATAATAGAGTTTGTTGCTGATCACAAAAAATATATTCAGCTATTTGCCAACGCATGTTAATGCTCACAAGTTAGGTATGTAGCGGGAAAGTAGCATATTCCTGACGGCTGGTCATCAAAAGTCATAAAAAGTCACCGTATTATCACTACAATTTTTATTAATAATTTTAAGCTAGCTGCCATCAATTTTGTTCAATTAGCTATTTTAAAATCAAGGGTTACCTCATGAAATTCAAAGGATATTTTCAGCGCCTAAATACACCACTATTCGCTTCACTTTTGTCATTTTACATCATTTGTTTTGTCATATTATTTTCTGACAGAGTAAAGGCTGAAGAAATTAAAGTTCAAACCTTTACAACACCTAAAGCTTTAGCTCAATTAAAGTTAGGCAATGGTGAAGAAATTCGACAACTATTAAATTCTAAAGTGTTTCTCACAGAACTTAAAATGATCGCTAAACAACTATCTACTGAAGAAATTGCACAGCAGTCAATGTTTAACAAAACTGCTTTGTTATCGATACGCGCAGAATATCAACATTTAATATCAGAGATAGATAAACAAACAAATGCGCTAAATAATTATCACTACACCTTGCATAGTCAAGCTATGCTCGATCTTCAAACTTCTGATAAGAAAAATCTTACATTGCTACTCACCACAAAGTTAAGCCAACTGTTTAGCACGATGTCAGATGAAAAGTTATTTCAAGTAAGTTCAGCGCTTGGTTGGTCGGTACTTAACGCTGAAAATTATGTAGCGAATATTTTTAGAAACTATAAATCCTTAGAAGAACTTACAACGGCACAAGCCATCAATCTTATTGTGAATACTCAGCTCTATCATGTTATTGCTAAAGTAATTCCTGTTAGTCAAAAAGCCATTAAGAAAGAAAATAATAAACGATATAAAATTGAACCTGAAGTATTGATCACAACTGATGAAGGCATCGAATTAACGGCAACCATTGTTAGGCGAAAAAATGACAAGACAAAACGTGCGGCTGCTTTTCAATTTACCATTTACGCCGACGAAAAATCACATATTAGAACGGCTATTCATGCAGCGGCGCATGGTTATATTGGTGTAGTTGCTAATTCTAGAGGAAAGCGTTTAAGTACAAATACGATTGTACCTTGGGAACATGAAGGAAAAGATGCTACGGCTGTTATTGATTGGATCACTAAACAAGAATGGAGTGATGGTCAAGTTGCCATGTACGGTGGTAGTTACAATGGTTTTACGCAATGGGCAGCTGCAAAATATATGCATCCCGCACTTAAAACCATTGTACCTTATGCTGCGGCTAGCCCAATTACTGGCTTACCCTATGAAAACAATATTGTTTTGACCGCCAATTATGAATGGTCTTTCCTAGTAACTAACAATAACACTATGGACAACAGTGTTTATGCGGATTGGCAAAAAGCAGAAAAACGTAATAAAGCATTGTTTGAAAGTGGAGGATCTGTAAGAGAGCTAGATAAAATAGATGGTAAAGAAAACCCTTGGTTTCAAAGACTGTTAGATCACCCAAGTTACGATGAGTTTTATCAAAAAATGTTACCGTATCAAAAAGACTATGCGCGTATTAATATTCCAGTATTATCAATAACAGGATATTTTGACGGCGGCCAAATTTCAGCTGTCGACTTTTTAACTCGCCATCATAAATACAATAAAAACGCTAATCATTCACTATTAATTGGCCCATATAACCATGGCACAGCCCAAGGTATACCACGTTCACATCACAGTAATTATAAACTTGACGAGGTTGCTCTAGAAAAAGACACTGAAGAAATTACTTTTGAATGGTTTGATCATGTTCTCTTTCAAAAAGCCAAACCGAAGCTTGTGCAAAACAAGGTAAACTATCAACTAATGGGGAGTAATACTTGGCAACATCATAATTCTTTTGAACTATTAAATAATCAATCAACAAGCTTTTACTTAAGTAAACAAAAAGGCGACCACAAAGATAGCGAGAGTTACTTTTTACTGAGTGAAAACCAAGATAAAAACATCAGTTCATTCAATCAAACTATTGATATGGCTGACCGTATTACTCAGCATAATGAAAACCATTGGAATATTATTGAAGATAAATTAAACGAACCTAATGGGATAATTTTCGTAACCAAACCGATGAGTACACCACAACAGTTTGCCGGTGCAATTACCGGCCAGTTTTCTATTGCAGTTAATAAGAAAGATGTCGACATAGGTTACAATTTTTATGAAATGAAGGCGGACGGTAGTGTTTTCCACCTCAATAGATATATTAGCCGAGCAAGCTTTGCTCATGATATGAGTCAACGTAAGTTATTGGTACCTAATCAAAAAACAATAGTGCCGATAACTAACAACCGTATGACCGCAAAACTCATCGAAAAGGGCAGTCGGTTAGTGATAGTTCTCAATGTAAATAAAAACGTTGATGCACAAGTTAATTTGGGCTCAGGTAAAGATGTAAATTCTGAAACCATTGCTGATGCAGGGGAGCCATTAATCATAAAGTGGTTTAACGACAGTGAAATAAAGCTTCCTTTAACACCATGGAAGCAATAACTGTCGCTTATTAGAAAACTCTAAATAGATTGACGAACACGAGTTAATCTATTTAGATAGTGCCTCAACAGAAATTTAAATATGGATGAGGCACTACAATGAGCAATAAAGTCACTGGCAGCTGTTTATGTGGCCAAGTAAAAAGCACCGTGCAAGGCCCCTTTGAAAAATTCTATCAATGTTATTGTGATCGTTGCCAGAAGAAAACCGGTTCAGCTTTCGCTTCATTAATTTTCACTAGCCCTGATAGTATTGAATGGCATTCAGGCCAAGCCTTAATAAAACGTTTCGATTTACCAAATGCAGTACGCTTTAGTAATTGTTTTTGCTCTGAATGTGGTTCACAAGTGCCATATTTAAGTAGAGATGGTAGTGCTTTAGTGATACCTGCTGGTTATCTTGAAGGTGATCCAAAAATAACACCACAAGCTAATATTTTTTGTGAAGAAAAGCCGGCTTGGTTTGATAAAGGACAAACGGCGGATAAGTTTGATCAATATCCAAGCTAATAAAATATTGAAAACAATGCTCCAAGATCGATGAGAAATCGTTCTTGGTCATTGCTACTGTCACTGAAATAGTATTAACACCCATCATATTCCAACGGCCTTAACCACATATTTTTATATAACTTTATCGTCAGAAATAATCTTAATTTGCAGCTAAACTCATTTGAGTGTTAAGTTTTATTGATATCTCAATGTTCATTAACACCAATAAAATTAAGTGGGTAAAGTGATTTTCAAAAAATATTTTTTGTTAGGTGTAATAAAGACAACCCCCTCGCCACTAACTAAGCAAAACGAATCAACAGGAACAAAATTTTAATGGGAAGCGACTTTTATCAGCTCTCAATACTGCCATACGCTGGAATCATCATCAAAATCTGCCGAGCTTATACAAATAGCCAAGAAGATTTTGAAGATTATTATCAAGAAGTATGTCTGCAAATTTGGCGAAGCAAAGATAACTTTAATAAAGAGAGTGAATGGTCAACTTGGATTTACCGTATTTCACTAAATGTCTGTTTAACCTATTTAAAACGACGGAAAACTGGTGATAAGCAAATTGTCTCAGACTCATTACCAGAAGAAGTCATTGACGATAGCAAAGCATTTATCAGTGATGAAATTAATCATTTGTATAACGCCATAAAACATTTATCAGAAACCGATAGAGCCATCATTTTACTTTATCTCGAAGAAAAAACTTATGAAGAAATTGCCGAAATTATTGGCAGCAATACAAACAATATTGGTGTTCGAATAAAACGCATTAAAGACAGATTAAACAAAATTATTAATAAAAAGGATTAGAATATGAATAAATCAATTGAAACTATGTGGAAGGAAGGTTTTGTTAACGAGGATCAACTAACAGTTCCTAAAGTTAATGATTTATATAATCGAAAATCACAAAATATTGTTGATAAACTACAAAATATGTTCGCAATTAATATCAATGCAATCATTATAGGCAGTTTAATCATGCTTGTTATGATGAGCGTTATCGGTGCACCATTTCTCGGTTTATATATTTGTTGTTTGCTGATGCCACTAGTAATATTGGCTAAAAAAGAGTTAAAAAAATCGGTTAACTTATCAAAAGGACAAAGCAGTTATGATTATTTGATAAGCTTTAACGAATGGCTTCAAAGCTCTATAGATACTTACTCTTGGTATTACAAAATGTTTTATCCGCTGTTTTTTCTTGGCATGGCTACTCAAGCAATAGTGAGTAAAGCGGGGGGAAAAATAATTGCTTTATTCATAGAAAAGTTTCCGACTGATATATTAATAGTAGGTTACCCATACTACCTTATAGTGTTAATAACCGTATTAACCTTAATTGTAGCGAGATACGCCGAAGCTTTATATCGATTGGACCTCAATATTGTTTATGGTCGACAGTTTAAAAAATTAGAAGAACTTATTACTGATATGAAGACATTAAGAAGTTAACTTAATAGAGACCACCTATAGCCAAAGATAAATACCAAGGATGACAAAAATTCATTCTTGGTATTTCATAATAAACAATTAACTAAAGTAGCTGTCCTTTAAAGCTATCTTTATATCGTCTAGATAAATTAAGCACTTTACCTGTTTCTAGCTTAACTTCACTATCACCACTACTTAATGGTGTAATTGACTCTAAATACTCTAAATTAATTGCATGTGAACGATGGATACGACAAAAACCTTTCTCTGATATTTGGTCAATAAGTTTGCCTAAAGTTGCTCGAGTAGGATAAATCCTCCCTTTTATATGCAAATTCACATAATTACCTGATGACTCTAGCCACTCGACATCTTCAACTTTTATGATAAATTCTCTCCCTAGTTTCTTAACTAGTAATCGATCGAAACTCTGCGTTATGTTTTCATCTTCACTTTGGGCAACAGGGTTCGCCTCCCCTTGTAACCGACTGAGAATAAATTGATATCCTTGAATGAAAACAATGAAAAATATAAAGCTCCATAGATCTTTTCTATATTCATACAACAACTCAAACCAAACATCACCAAAGTCATATTGGCCATCCATTATAAAATATACAGCCTCTCTAATGCCGACCATTAAAGCTACATGGGAAAGTGAAAAGATAATTGATGCAATAAAATAATAGAAGAGTGATCGCTTAAACATCGACCAATCGAAAGGGAGTTTACGTAATAACAAAACTAACATTGGAAATAAAATCAACGAACCTATAGCACTTGAATATTCCCACACGAACGGCTCCCATAATTTAAAAGGCAACTGTTCCCCTTTTCGTTTAGATTCCATGATGACGGAAGTTGCTAACAACGTATTATTGATTAGGAAGTAACAAAACAAAATTGCCATTTCATAACGTAATTTATACTTTTGAAAATGCGAAAGTTTAGTCATTTAGTCTTATCACTTGAAAATTAATTTTCTTCATCCCTGTATACCACCGCTTATCCCTAGCTACTGTATTTATAGCCTTTATGATATTTATTTTTCCAGTCTAACAGCGATGATATAGCGATAACAAGTCAAAGGAGCGCAATCATTATGAGTGTGATGAAGAAACTAAATTTAACAAATATGATGAATTTATTTATACCAAATAGTAAAGACATGCCCAATAGGCGTTATGATCTTGATTGGTTGAGAATAATCGTATTTGGCTTACTTATTTTATTTCATACCGGTATGTTTTATGTTGAAAATTGGGGTTGGCATGCTAAAAGTGCTTATCAGTCTCAATTTCTTGAAAATTTCATGCTCATTATTGAACCTTGGAGAATGCCTATATTATGGCTTATTTCAGGGATTGCCATTCGATTTGTCTTAGCCAAGGTTTCACTTTGGCGGTTTATCACGATGAGATCTCTACGACTCTTACTGCCTTTGTTATTTGGCGTCTTAATTGTTGTGCCCCCACAACTTTATGTTGAAATGAGTTATAACGGTGATCTTAATCTAAGTTTTTGGCAATTTCTAAATGAATTCTTTTCCAACAATTCCAACGTTTTTGATAAATACCAAAGTGGTATATGGCCTCATATTGATGTAAATCACTTATGGTTTATCCGAGCTTTATGGCAATACTCTCTTGTCATGCTCTGCTTAATACCATTTTTAAATACTAAATGGGTTACACATTGTATAGATTGGATGTTTCATCGCCATGGTGTATTAGCGATATTATTAGCAACTTTGCCATTATTTTTCATTCAGATTAACTGGGAGATGGAAGATGTTAGGTATCCGCTAGGCTTTAGTCTCATGGTTTATGGATACCTTATTGGTTGGAATCCTTTATTTTGGCAACGAGTAAGCCAAAATATAAAACCATTACTTATTGCTTTAGTCATGTGTTATTGCACATTTATCGTATTCTACAATCTAGTCTGGCTAGATAATTTAAAAGGAGATCAATCAAGTAACCCGGCAATATTAATGATTGGCATGTTTAATTACAGCATGTTAAGAGTGCTTGGAGTACTTTTGATGTTTGCCATTGCACATAAATTCTTAAACATAAAATCAAAAAAACTGAGTTATTTTAATGACGCTGTTTATCCTTTTTATATCCTGCATCAAACTCTAATTTTGGTCATTGGATATAACTTAAGCCAATACAATTTAGGACCAATAATAGAACCATTATTATTACTTATTCTCACCGTAATAACTTGTTTCTTAGGCTATGAAGTCATTAGGCGCACTGATATTTTGAGACCTTTTTTCGGACTGAAAATGAATAACGATTATGGAGTAATAATACAGCCTATTGGTTATGCTGCTGCAACGGTACTTGTGATGGCTATAGGAATAGAAATTATTATATAGATCGCTATTAATACTTTTAAATAACAATGATTGTGTAACAAGAGGCTAAAACCATATAAGTATTAACGGTACTTTAATAAAATACCGTTAATACTTAATCATAAATTATTTAGTAAAGCTAGAATCTGGTGTTCCTGAAAAGCAGGCAAGCACATAAGGGTAATCCTGAGTAATGTAATACCCATATACGCCATTTAATGTCATGCCATTACATTCATCTAAATCACCTATTCCTTCAATATATTCATAGTCATCTCGATAGGTTCCATCGTAATTTCCACCCGGCTCACCTTGTCCACTAGGACGGCTTCCAACCTTTAAGCGGTAACTTGATTGTGCTTTACGAATAGTCCCTTGATGTTCAAAGTTAGAACCAAAAATCGGAAATCCATCAGCAGCAAAACCAATGACAGGTGAATCCTGACTATTATTATCGTCAAATAACGCAACTGGTGAACCATGGTAATGATATGTGCCATCAGGTTGAGCATGTGCATTATGGGAGTCAACTGCAAAACCATTAGCGCCATGCATAGGATCATATCGCCATGGTTGGCTCATATCGTTACAGCCAACTTTTCCATTACCAATACCGTAACAACCGGCGGCTAACAGATCTACTTTTACCCCATTAAGCATAATTGCGTTGTCTACTTGCAATGAGATATAGGTAGGCTGAGTAGCAATTGTTGGTGAAATGGTTATTTCAAATAGGTCATTTTGCTCACTAACATTATTAGGGAATGCATTACCACCGTCATTAAAGTCATGATTTGGAATTGCATTAGTTTGAAATAAACATTTATCCCCTACCTGCGAAATAACCAAGTTGCCATAAAAAACTTTACTGTTGTTTATGTCATTTACTGTTGAAGTAAACTGTTCAATATAATCTACACAATTTTGGCTTTTATTGTCTAAAATCACGTTGGTAATATCAATAGGACTTATAGTGGTACCGGGATGAATTAATTCGGCAAAGTTTTCTAAATTAGCTAAATGCTCAAGTAATTGTAAATCATTTGTCGGCAATAAATTATTCACTTCCATAAAACTATCTTGTAAAGAATAGAGTTCTTGAGTGCCATCATCAAATTCAATTAACTTGTAATTTTCTGAACGAGTAGTCCATCCTGTCACATCATCCGATTTATATGCAGTGTAAATATAATCTTGGTCAAATCCTCCCGTCTCAGATAAAAGCGCTTTGAAACTTTGACTGTTATGTATTTTAGTTTCATTAACACCTGCAATATCAGCTATCGTCGCAAATATATCTGTTGCAGTTACTAAAGCACTTTCCCGCTCATTCAAGCGTGTAACCCCTTTTCCAGAAACAATAAACGGGGTGGCAATGCCGCCTTGATATAAACTACCTTTTGCATGTGAGTTACTATAAATAGTATTGTCGATCACTGCACTTGGTGTTCCATTATCTCCAATATAAATGACAATAGTATTGGCTCGGGTTTCTTCATCTAAGGAATTAAGTAGACGACCAATTTCCGAGTCCATAGCTTCAATTGCAGCCAAATAATATTCACGTTTATTATTAGTTATATCATCACTTGTACCACTTAAATCACGATTATGTAGCGACTCTGGCGGTAAATGAAATGGCGAATGGGGAGCTGAATAGGCAACCCAAGCAAACCAAGGTGACGTTTGGTTGTTTACCCATTCAAGTGCCAAATCGGTGATTTTAGTAGAATGGTATTCTGTTATATTTTCTGTAATACCATTTATAGTTAATGGCCAGTCATAATAGTCTGATAAATTAGCTAAATTACCCGCATAATGTTCAACGCCAACCTCATTCGGGTGACTGTCATTGCCATTTCCCACACCCAAATGCCACTTGCCAAAAACAGCTGATTGATATTGTTCTGTTGCTGAGTCTTTCTTTAAATACTGCTGTAATATTTCGTGCTCTGTTGATAAATTTGCTGGTATCGATTCAATTCCACTATTGATTCCGTATTTACCAGTGATAATTGTTCCTCTCGTAGTAGTGCAAGCTGGAGTTACCCACATATTGTCAAAAATAATTCCCTGCTGCGCTAACTCATTTAAAGTCGGCGTATTAGGTGAATCTTCACTAAGATCATATTGAGCAGACGCATCAAGCCCTTGATCATCTGAAATAATAAACAATATATTTGGAGCTTGATCATCTTCAATAGGCATTTCAACTACGGGTGGTATGATCACTTCAGTAGATATATCATCGCTACTACCCCCGCCGCCACAACCGGCTAACAAACCTATTACTATAAAAAAATAGAGTTTTCTATTTTTGCACATACCAAACGCCTTTTAATTATGAACAATTGTCACAGAGTACCGTTACTCCACTAATAATAGACAATCTTAGTTATAATAATTTTACATGTGAAATGTGCAACAAATATGGAATTCAATCATAAATTCTAAAATAGATATAATTTAAGAGAAAGAGATAACATTCAAGGTGTACTAAGATCGACTGCATCTGATCTTTCTTGGTCATTTTCCTGACCACTAGCTTAAAAGAAATATCAATCATCACTCTATCCCACCCTGGAATATTGAGACATCAAAATAATAAAGTGCAACTGAACTTTTTCCATTTAAACATTAGCTCTGCTTTTTAAAAATAACATAATATGATTATTCCATTAAGTTATGCTCCTAGACCCTGATATTAAGGCTTAATAAACCTAACGGCACGTTGAATCTTGGATATACAATAAACCTATATCAATATTTCTTTCTGAAATACGGGAAACTAAAAGACCTCCCTAAAAGAGGCTAATTTTTGATAAAAGCTTGCACCAATATCGCGCATTTAAATCAACTTTTGCACTTTCCTCTAATTTAAAATAATTCCCGATGACTTTAGAAAAAAGTAAAACTTTATATTTTACAGTTAATTAAAATGAAATCTAAATTAAATCTGACATGGCATAGGAATTGGAATAATCATAATAACTTGCTTTTATATTTAGGATGGAAATTATGCTTTCAACTTTTATTAAACAACACAATCTACCTGAAGATTTCAAATTTGCGGTTGATCAATATTACAAACCTCTCGCAGAGCAAGTTTTTAGCCGCTATTCTGAGCGTAATGACGTTTACTTTGTCGGTATAAACGGTTGCCAAGGAAGTGGTAAGTCAACGCTAACGGATTATATTGCAACCTATTTAATGACACAGTATCAATTAAATGTTGTGGTAATGTCTTTAGACGACTTCTATTTTTCAAACGAAAAACGTCAGAAATTAGCACAAGATATTCACCCTCTCTTAGCAATGAGGGGAGTTCCAGGAACACATGACGTTACTCAGCTGAATCATGTATTAACTCAACTAAAAGAGAAAAAAACAGGCTTTTCAATCCCCCGATTTAACAAAGCCACTGATGACCCTTTTCCTGAAGAAAAATGGACTGTACTTAATAAACCTGCAGACATTATTATTGTTGAAGGTTGGTGTTGGGGCATAAAACCACAAACAGAAGAGCAGTTATCAACCCCCATCAATGAACTTGAATCTCAATATGACGAAACGGGTGAATGGCGAAATTACGTTAACCAACAACTTACAAGAGCTTACACCCCTTTGTACGAAAAAATGGATTTTTGGTTAGCCCTTCAAGCACCGTCATTTGACTGCGTTTATAAATGGCGTTTAGAACAAGAAAAAAAATTAAAAGATAGAAATATTGATTTAGCTAATTCAAAAATTATGTCTCCCTCAGAAATTTTAAATTTCACTCAATATTTCCAAAGATTGAGTGTTCAAGGCTGCAATACATTTTCACAATCCAGTGACGCGCTTCTTTATTTAGATTACGACCGTAAAATCACAAAAATGTCGATAGCGGAAACGTTATGAATAAGTTAAAAACACTTATTTTCAGTGATCTAGATGGGACATTACTTGACCACTTTACTTATCAATCAACGGCTGCAAACGAAACCATTCAGCAGCTCAAAAGTGCCAATATCCCAGTCATTTTAAATACGAGTAAAACTTTTGCAGAAGTAAAAATCATTTTAGATGAATTGCAATTAACTACTCCTTTTATTATAGAAAATGGCGCTGCTATAT
>JAGSHH010000180.1 GCA_023954655.1 Colwelliaceae bacterium | reverse complement strand
GCATTAGCTTTAAATGCCATCGTATTTTTATATAAGCATATCATTAAGAAACCAATTGATTTATCACTGAATTTCAATAAGTCTACACAAGCTGTAAAGCTACCTGTTGTATTAACACAAACTGAAATTCAAACCTTGTTAAAGGCAATCGATTCTAATCATAGTTTACTATGTAAATTAATGTATGGAAGTGGCCTACGTATGATAGAGGTTGTCCGTTTACGCATTCAAGATATTGATTTTGACTTTCATGCTATTCAAGTTTGGCAAGGTAAAGGAGGTAAAAATAGGCGAGTTACGTTAGCCAAAGAGTTAATACCAGCGTTAAAAACGCAAATCAAATTATCTGAAGCGCTATTTGAACGTGATAAACGCTCACCTAATTATCAAGGTGTTTGGTTACCTTTTGCTTTAAGAAGAAAATATCCAAATGCACCTTTTTTATTAGGGTGGCAGTATTTATTCCCTTCTCAACGATTAAGCATTGACCCCGAAACAAAGCAACCTCGTCGGCATCACATTAATGAAACAATGTTAAGAAAAGCACTTAAAAAAGCGGTAGATAAAACTAATATTGAAAAGCGAGTAACCTGCCATACGTTACGTCACTCATTTGCAACTCACCTTTTACAGCGAGGTGCTGATATTAGAACGATACAAGAACAACTCGGGCATACAGATATTCGTACAACACAAATATACACCCATGTAATTGAACAAGGAGCAAACGGCGTCAGGAGCCCATTATCTGATTTATCCTAGTGATAAATCATATAAACAATAAAAAAGGCGCGGTTAGCGCCTTCTAATTATCTGTTATTTAATGACTCATTAAGTCTTTCAAAACCCTTTTCAAGATCATCAATTAAATCGTCAACATCTTCTAAGCCAATATGTAGTCGAATCAATGGTTGTTCATATGGCCATTGAGTCGCAGTACGTAACCTACCTACATTAGTATTTCCTAGGATCAAGCTTTCAAAGCCTCCCCATGAGTACCCCATTTTAAAATGATGCATTCCATCAAGTAATGAATTAACAGACGCTTGGTCACCTCGTTTGAGTACAAATGAAAATAAACCATTGCCACCAGTAAAATCACGTTTGAAAATCTCATGACCAGGGCAGCTTTCAAATGCAGGATGTAAAATCACATCAACCTCTTCACGGGTTGCAAGCCATTTAGCCACTTTTAATGCACTTTCTTGATGTTGTTTTAACCTCACACCTAACGTTCTAATACCACGCATAGCTAAGTATAAATCGTCTGGGGAGGTACATTGACCCATTAAATAACTGTTTTCACGTAATTGTTCCCAGTGTTCTTCATTAGCAATAGCAGTACCTAACATTACGTCTGAGTGACCAACTATATACTTTGTTGCCGCTTGAATTGAAATATCCACACCATATTCAAAAGGTTGAAAATTAACACCTGCCGACCAAGTATTATCAAGCATAACGATACAGTTATTTTTGTGGGCAACTTCAGCTATGGCAGGCACATCCTGCACTTCCATAGTGATAGACCCAGGCGATTCGAGAAATACAACAGTAGTATTTTCTTGAATCAATTGTTCAATATTTTTCCCTATTAACGGATCGTAATAAGTAGTTTCTACACCAATATTTTTTAATATTTTATCGCAAAAGTCGCGCGTTGGTTCATAAGCAGTATCTACCATTAATATATGATCACCTGTTTTAACAAATGATAAAATGGCATTAGTTATTGCTGCTGTACCTGAAGGATAAATAGCACAACCAGCTCCACCTTCTAATTCAGTCATAGCATCACTAAACGCAAACGAAGTAGAAGTGCCTCTTCGCCCATAAAAAAGTACCTGATTACTACGATTAATTGTTGCGTGTTTCATTTGTTTTACAGAATCAAACACTACGGTTGATGCGCGCTCAACAGGCGGATTAACAACTCCGCGCGTCCATTTTGATTGACGGCCAGCATTAACAATTTTGGTATCTTTTTTCATTTTGTGTTGCTCTTTTAGCAGTAATTTAACTCAATTATGAATATTTTAAACGTCTAGCCATCTAAATAGCTAGTTGATATAGATGTTATAGCCTGAATTTATATTACATGCACGATATTTTTTATAACGAAACACCATTTAACTAAATAAATTCATCTGAGCATCCGTAATTTCAGAAAAACTGGTGCCAATAAAAGGCAAAATTGCATCGGCTACAGTACATAGTTGTTTATCAACATATAATTGATAATCTAAGGGCGCATTAACATACCCCTTTGCCTGCGGGCCAACCGTTGTTAGGTAATATTCTATCCAGCCTCTATTTTGAAATTTTAATGGCTTGTGTTCACTAAAATTAATTTCATCAGCTAATCGAGCAGCTTTTATATGGGGAGGAACATTTTTAACATATTGATCTAGTTTACGACGAATACGTTTTCTGTATATCAGTAAGTCATCTAACTCACCATTTTTTGTTCGTTCAACTATATCAATAACATATTGAGTAACTTCTTCATTGTTAAACACTTTTAAATATAGCTCTCGTTGAAATTTTTTTGCTAGTTCCGTCCAATCAGTTCTAACACTTTCAAGCCCTTTAAATACAAGCTCTTTTTCGCCATTTTTTAACACCACACCTGCATATCTTTTTTTAGTACCAACATCTAAACCGCGAATAGTAGGCATAAAAAATTGGGTGAAATGAGTTTCAAATTCAATTTCTAGCTCACTTTCTATATCAAAATCTGTTTTAAGCTTTGTTTGCCATTTTTGATTAATAAAATTTTGTAATTCATTACCTAATAAAGCACATTTTTCATGAGATGTTTCATCTCCAACATGAACAAAAATAGAGTCTGTATCGCCATAAATGACTTTATAGCCTTTGTTTTCAATCCATACTTTCGTTGTTTTTAATAATTCATGACTTCGTTTTGTTATTGAACTTGATAACCTAGGATCAAAAAACCGACACCCTGTTGATCCTAAAATACCGTAAAAAGAGTTCATGATAATTTTTATGGCTTGCGACAAAGCTGAGTTTTTTTCTTTTTTCGCTTTATCACGTTCTTGCCACAACTCATTAATAATATTAGGTAAAAAATGTTTATCTCTTGAAAAATAACCACCATCAAACCCTTTAATGGCATTATCAGGATCTTTCAACCCTTCTATCATACCCATAGGATCAATGTTAAAAGACCGAATAATACTCGGATACAAACTTTTAAAATCAAGCACTAATACATTTTTGTATAATCCTGGGATTGAATCCATCACATAGCCCCCAGGAGAAACGAGCCCTTTCAACCCGTCTCCCATATTTGGAGCAACGTATCCTGCTCTATGCAGCTTTGGTAAATATAAATTAGTAAAAGCGGCTACAGAGCCTCCTATTCGATCAACACTAAGGCCCGTTAACTGTGCACGTAACATTGCAAACTCAAGTAATTGAGTATGCTCAAAAATTAAGGTAACTAATCGACAATCTTCAAGGTTATAAGCTGCTAGCGCTAATTTGTCATGATGAAAGTTATCGTTAATTTCTTGTACACGATTATCAACATCATCTACTTTTTTGCTTAAACCTAATAGTTGTGTAGCAACATAATCTAATGAATAACTAGGAAAGTTGTAAGTTGCTGTTTTTAATAAGTCTATTCCGTCTAATATAATACGACCGTTTACATCTATAAATTGCTGTTCACTCGTTTTGTTTTTTCGCCAACGAGGAGTTCTTCCGTCTCGTGCGATAGCAAAATCAATATGATGTATATCACAACGCTTTTGTAATAATGCAAAATCAAATTGAATGACATTCCAACCTATTATCACGTCAGGATCATTATCAGTGATCCAACCAATTAAATATTTGAGCAAAGCTTGTTCATTATCAAGCCAAATAATATTGCCTGATATGCTCTCAGTTTCACTCTTAGATAACTTTTTTGATGTAGTAAATGCATTTTGATCACCGATCATCAGAATTTTATTTAAACATTTTCCATGCAGGTCGTGTGAATACAAACCAATGGAATATAGTGCTCCTTCCATTGAACATTCAATATCTAAAGAGACCATAGATAAACTAAGTTTTTCTAACGTTTGTGACGCAGGAATAGCACGTGATTTACTGGCTACATACTTTGGAAATCTTTTATTAGAGGATGAAGAATAATGATGCTTTTGACTAGACAAGCTAAATTGAGCACTTGCGGTAATAAAGCGTTCCATCAAATAACGTTCATCTGGACGAAAATCATCTTCATAACATTTTACATCATGTGTTTTTAATACTTCCTTTGCACGATAGAAATCACGCATGGTATTAAAGTAAACTGCAACAACTGGTAGCTGCCCAAAAGTTTTTAAACCAACCGACTTAATATTGGCAGGTGAAATATCATGTTTTGTTAAAATATTATTCGCTGTGAGTTGCTCTACCTCTTCAAGAAAAAATACAGCTTGCTGATTATTAGCAATGACATTAACAACACCATTATCTGTTTTTACCCAGAAAGAAAGCTCTATTCCTTTTTTAGTATCATAGGCTTGGCGAGTTAATAAAAAGCCGCTCACACATGCAACATCAGTATTGTTTAAAGAATTTGTCATGAAAAGGTTCTAATTGTGCCTAACAACCTGTTAATATATACAGCATTGTATGATAAAAATAACGTTTAGGATAGCTGGCCAAAGCCTCGAACATAATATTTATGTTAAAAGATAAAATAAAACAAATAATACGCACGGCTTATAAGACCATTGGTGAAAACTTACCAAACTTTAATCCTAGAAAACAACAAACATTTCTTATCGCTGAAATAGCTAAAACCCTCGCTGGTGAATATGATAAATGTCGAAAAATCATAACCATAGAAGCAGGAACAGGTACAGGTAAGTCACTTGCTTATTCGTTAGGTGCAATACCTTTAGCCATATCTCGACAAAAAACAGTGTGTATTTCAACCGCAACAGTTGCCCTGCAAGAACAATTAGTTGATAAAGACTTACCTTTTTTAAAAGAACATTCAGGATTAAATTTTAATTTCAGTTTAGTTAAAGGACGGCAGCGATATGTTTGCCAACAAAAATTAGCCGCTGCAACTAGCCAACATGACAACCCACAAGCCGGCTTTACTTTTGCACAAAAACCTAGCGCATTAGATATTAAGTTATTAAATAACTTACACAAGGCTCTAAAAAATAATCAGTGGCAAGGTGATATCGACTCATGGGTAGATCCTATTCCTCATTATATTTGGCAGCAAATTCAATCTGACAAACATAGCTGTTCAAAAAGTTTAGCTGAACATGCTCATTGCCCTTTCCATAAAGCTCGTGAAGCTATGGAAACATGTGAGGTTTTAGTAATTAACCACAGTTTACTGCTTGCTGATTTAGAATTAGGTGGTGGCAAAATTCTACCCGCTCCAGAGGATGTTTTTTATATTATTGATGAGGCACACCACCTCCCAAAGGTAACGCGTGACCACTCTAGTGCAGGTGTAACCATCAAGGGAGCCCTTGACTGGCTTGAAAAGTTAAAAGATTTATCTGCAAAGTTATCAAAACTAATAAAATCACAATCGGTGATCTCGCCATCGATAAAACTCAGTGATGATTGTCAGGATTTAATCACTGAATTAAACAAAGTGATCACATTTATTGACAATAATCAGTCGCTGTATTTCTCAGAGCATCTAAATAAAAATAGTCGATTTGCAAAAGACGATGAAGCAAAAGTTTTTCGTTTTGAGAATGGTATTATCCCTAAAAATTTAAAAAATTGGGCGGAAGATTTAACTGAATTAAGTAAAAAATGTATTAGCCATAGTAATAAGCTTTTTAATTTATTGATGGAATCAGTCAAAGATGGTGATGTACAAATGTACCTTGCTGAACCTGCTTTGGCTGAATGTGGATTTATGATCCAGCGTTTAGAAAACTTTAATTCATTGTGGTCAATGTATGCAAGTTCCGACAATGACAAAGGTGCTCCGTTAGCGAGATGGATGGAAAAAACAATAGGCAAAAGACAGGATTATTTATTGTCAGCCTCACCGATTGAAGTGGGTTTTACGTTAGAAGATAACTTATGGTCAAAATGTGAAGGTGCTGTTTTATGTTCAGCAACAATTTTAGCACTAAATTCTTTTGACCATTTTCGTCGACAAGTTGGCTTACAAACCAACGATGGTAGCCAATATCAAAAAGTTGATTCACCTTTTGATTATCAAAACAACGCTAAACTTGTTGTTCACCCGATGAATCATGAACCAAGCGCAAGCGAATTTACCGATGAATTAATTAAAGAACTTCCAGCAATAATCAAGAAAGATAAAGCAACATTAGTATTATTTTCATCTTATTGGCAAATGGAGCAAGTGGCAAAGTCATTGCGAGAAACGCATAAAATGACCCTACAAGTTCAAGGTGAACAATCAAGACAACAAACGATAGAAGATCATAAAAAACTCTGTGATGAAGATAAAAACAGTATTATTTTTGGTACTCAAAGTTTTTCTGAGGGTTTAGATTTACCCGGAAAGTACTTAACAAACTTAATCATTACTAAACTCCCCTTTTCAGTGCCTACATCCCCTGTAGAAGAAGCACAAGCAGAATACATTACAACAAAAGGTGGCAATCCATTTATGTCTATTTCTGTGCCTGAAACCTCTAAAAAGCTTATTCAAGCAACGGGAAGATTACTGCGTAATGAAAAAGACACAGGCTTAATCACCATAATGGATAAAAGATTGAACACTAAACGATACGGTAAAGATTTACTCAATGCTTTACCGCCGTATAAACGCCAATAAATGTAATGGTGTTATTTACTTACTATCCTTTGTTATTTGCTTTGTTTGTTCAGGTTTTGAAAAATAATCGCGCCCTGAGTCAACTAATTGCTTTGGCAATTTCATCGGTACATGAATACCTACATTGTGTTTAGCGGCAATAATATTATCGAGAATATCCTTCCCTTCCGCAGAAAAGAAAAACCAGTATGGTGGAAAGTTATAATCTGTTACTTTT
>JAGSHH010000135.1 GCA_023954655.1 Colwelliaceae bacterium | reverse complement strand
GACTGAAGAAATACTATGTTGGTGATAGTGATACCGCTAAGGGCTATAATATCAACAAGTATCGTAAAATTAAGAGTCCTTACGAGCGCAATACCGCTTATGCACTGTTTAATTATGAGTTGTCGGATGATATTCAATTATCGTCAGATTTACGCTATACCAAGGTTAACTCCAGAAATACGGTATCACCTGAATATAACTATGGTCTAGGTAGTTACTATAATTTTGATAGTGATGAATTGCGTGGTGTGCAATGGCAGAATATTGATGATTTTGACCCAAGCATACAGGTACCTAGCGCAGTTTCTGATTTACTGGTTAATGATGAAGGTTACTTTATTACTTCAATAGGTTTAGATGAGATTGGACCTCGTCATATGGATACTGAGCGTGACTTATTCGCTTTTTCAACAACCGTGAACGGTGAACTTTCAAATGGCTGGGTATGGGATGCATATGTCTCAAGCGGTAAAACATCTACGGAGATGTTGTTATTAAATAAAACCAATAAAATGCGCTTTAGTCGTTCTGATTATGCGACTACTGATGATGAAGGTAATCGATGTGGTGTTGAAGTCATGACGTGTCCAGGCTCTAACCCATTAGTACCTATGTCACAAGAAGCAATAGATTGGATTAGCCTTGACCCGTTTGGTAGTCAAATAGAATCTGAACAACATATCTTTGCTGCCTCACTTTCTGGCGACATTTATGAGCTACCTCAAGGTGATGTGCTCTTTGCAACAGGCATTGAGGTACGTCGTGAAACTTTAGATATGAAAGTAGATGATTTATGGCAAGACACCGATAAAACGGGTGGTTCTAGAAAAGAACCATGGAAAGCAGGAAAAACAATACAAGAAGCTTTTGTTGAAGTGGAAGCACCAGTATTAGGTGATATTTTCCTTATCGATGAGTTATTATTAAGTGCTGCAGGCCGTATCTCTGATTATACCTACGCCGGCGTGAACACTACATGGAAACTAGGTGCAACTTGGGGCATAACGGACGGATTGGCAATACGCTCAACGCTAGCCCATACGGTTAGAGCACCTCAGCTTAATGAACAATTTGGTGGCCAACAAACAGGCTGGAGCAGAGGGAAGGATGACCCTTGTGGCTCATCTGAAGTGAATGACATTTTAGACCCCGCTGAAAAATCTCAAGTTATTGCTAACTGTCAACAAATGGGCATTGCAGACCCTGAAACTTGGGTAGCACTTACCGATACCACAGGGGGTATCTATCAAACGACCACCGGTAATACCGATTTAGAGCCAGAAAAAGCTGACACCTTAACAGTTGGTGTCGTTTATAGTCCGAGCTTTGTTGACGATTTAAGTTTCACTGTCGATTATTATGACATTGAATTAACCGATGCTATGGCAAGAGCAGGTGTTAGTAACACACTTTATGAATGTGTTAGATCTGAAGACATTAATTCAAGTATCTATTGTCCTCTCATTACGCGTGGTGGTGACAACAATATTACTGATGTTAAAGACACTTATGTAAATAAGAACATATTTACTCGACGTGGCGTTGATGTTGAAGTTGCCTATTTACAGCCGTTAGGTGAGTATGGTGATTTAAATTTCAAGTTTAACTTAACCCATGTATTAGAAACCTCAACACAAACCTCTGCAGCTGAAGATGTTGTTGATTATACCGGCATATATAAAACAGGCGTTGAAAATAAAGCACGCCTAGCTATTAGCTATTCAATTAATGACTTACGTATTAACTGGACAACAAATTACTCTGACGGTTACCAAATATTTAACCCTATATTTGATGAGCAAGATGATGGTACAGAAATAGAACGTAATCCTTATGAGTCTTACGATCAACCATTTACACCAAATATTACCTTAAGCAATATTCGAGTAAGCTACTTATTTACTGAAGACTTACAGGTGTATTTAGGTGCAAAAAATGTGTTTGATAAAACACATTACTCACACCCTTCACTTTCTTCAGGACAGGGGTATGCTGATGCTCTTGGAAGATATATATATAGCGGAGTTTCATACGAGTTTTAACGCTCACTAAAAATAGAGGTGATTATAAAGCACAGATATATGTATCTGTGCTTTTTCTTTATATGAAAAAATAAATTGAAATGAAAGCGCCAAGGTGATTTGATAGTTAACATTAGTGCCGAAGGGTTCGTTGAGTTGAGCCTTTTAAAGTAGTGACTAAATTAAGAGTAGAGTTGTATGCCTAACAAACTTCCATCGTATTTCATGCTTGAAAACTGGTTAATTGATGTTGACCAAAACTTAGTGACTTACGATGATTGCATTATTAAACTCGAACCAAAAGGTATGCTTGTACTGCAGTTTTTAGCTGCAACACCTCACGAGACTGTAAGTCGCGATGACATATTTAAAGCGTGTTGGCCTAACCAAGTGGTTACCGAAGATGCATTAAACAGGGTAATTTCCTCTTTAAGAAAAAAATTTACAGAATACGATGTGGACTCCACCTACATCACAACAATAAGAAATGTTGGTTATAAATTGATTGTGCCAATCACTGAGATAACCAACCCCAGGTTTAGACAGCAAGATGAACAATATCATGAAAGAGATAATAATAGCTTAACCGTTCCCTCGCACTCTTCGCTCAGTTCAAAAACAAAATACGCTGTTGCTTTGAGCGTTATTTTGTTGCTACTTGTGGGACTCTACTTCTATTTTTCATTAAATGACAATACCAATACCGAACCCCATAAAGCTCAACGATTTAGTTATAATATTGGAAAAAATAGCATGCCTGCTATTTCTAACAATAATCAATGGCTAACTTTCATTGAAGCAAGTACCGCTGATAAAAACACATTAAAGCTGCAAAAGCTCTCTTCTAACTATGCTCGATCAATTGGTAATAAGAATACACACTATAGCCATCCTGAATTATTTCGTAATGGAAAGAAATTAGCAGTCATTAGCCGTAATAAAATAAATAATGCGTTTTCAATCGTAAGTATCGATGTTAACGCTGATAAACATGAACCTTTATTACCGCTTACAACGCAGAGCCATGGTTTAACTATTCATCCAGATGATACATTACTTGTTTATACCCAACCGGAACTTACTCACAGCAATAACATAGATCATCAGCTTTTTAGTTTTAACATGAAAACTAAAAAAAGTAGAAAAATAGCCTTTACGCCAAGTGGTATGTCAGACCGTTTACCTGCCTTTTCATTATCAGGTGAAAGCATTGCTTTTATTCGTAAAAAAACACGCTATCAAGATGCTATCTTTATCTCTGACCTACAAGGTAACCTTCAACGATTAACATCATTTAACGACGAAATTTTTGATGTGAAGTGGTTGGATGATGAGCAATTACTTATCACTAAATCGACCGGCATTTATCTTGTTACGACAGATAAAAAAATATCTTTATGGAAAAAAACAGTGGCTCAACAGCCATATTCTGAACTCAGTATATGGCATGAAAAAAACAAACTTTTGGTTAGCAAATTCAATATTCTTTCAACGCCTTTATCATTTGATATGACAACTGGTCAAGAAGGTTTCCAACTCACCTCGGCAGAAGCACTTGATACTGAAGCCAATGTCAGTCCTGATGGAAAAACACTTGTCTTTGTTTCCAACCGTACAAATAGAAATGCACTTTGGATAAGGCAGAAGCATCAAGTCAGTTACATTGAAAAAACGGAATCAGATAATGTCTACGATATTATTTGGCAGCCCGAAAGTAATCAATTTGCTGCTGCTTATAAATCAGGTAAAAACTATGGCGTTTTGCTTTATGATATAACGACAAAAAGCCTTTATAAAAAAACTCTTGGTAGCTCAGCCATTCATTTAGTTGGTTGGAAAAACTCAAAGGAAATTCTGCTTTCTCAGCATCAAGAAACGTCCTGGGTACTTAACTCTGTAACTCTATCGGAAAACAACGTGGCTGAAATTAAAATAACTCCGTTCAAAGACAATTTTGATGTCTACCAAGGTCGTTTAAGTACCGATAAAAAGAATTTAGTTTATTTAAATAGTACTAAAGATAAATGGCATATATGGGACTTTAACTCCACACCTCAGCAACTGCTATATCAACCCTATGGTATTAATAGAAATTGGTATATTGATAATAACTTTATCTATCTACTTCATCAGCCAAGCTGGCAAATGGTTGATGGTAAGTCACGCTCAATCACTCGCATGAGTCGTTACAATTTGTCTAACGGAACCACCGAAAGTATGCATAAAATAGCTTCAACTGAAGGGGATTATAGACCTTACCCTTTAATTTATGGTTTCACCTCTGTAAGTAAAAATAAAGTGTCAGGAGATTTTTGGTTACTTAGCTTAGATAAAGGTGCTCGATAGTTGTTGAACCATTTAGCCATTATTTGTTGTAGTCGACCTTTTTCTGCTAACTCATCAAATGCTTTTTTATAATCGTCTATAAGTCGCTTATTACTGTCTAAATTAAAGGCAAAAGATATTTTTGCCACACGAGTGCTATCTATATCTTGCTTAGTAAAATGATTAACATCATATCCTAATGCTTCAATTTGATACTTTAACGATGCAGAACCAGCAATAATGTAATCAATTCTTCCTTTTACCAACATACCGATGACTTGTTTAAATTGATTAACAATAAAAAAATCCTTATTCAGCAACAGTCCCTTGTCGAGTAATAAATCAATGTTTGAATCCAGCCTAGGCAATGCAGTCACGACCCCTTGAAGGTTTGCCCAATTAATAACTTTTTCCTGCTGGTTATTTTTTAACGTCCATAGTGTCAACTTATCGCTTATTGGTAGTGTTCCTATCCAATGGAATAAATCATTCCGTTCTTTCGTTTGACTGATACTAAGAATTAGCACATTAGGTGTAGTTAAAGCCATTTTATAGGCTCTTGCCCACGGATAAAGCTCGATGTGTGTTTTCATACCTAAATGCTTATTAAGTGCTTTTAACACATCTACAGATAACCCATTGACGCCGTTATTTGTCATCACTTGATATGGAGGGAAACTTTCAGCAACAACAATCGGAAAAGATTGAGCAAATAATAACTTACTAAAACAAAATAAAAAAAATCCGACACGATAATATTTATTTAACAACTTCATATGAATAATAATTAATCGATTATGGGGAGACTTAGCATTCTATAAAATACCCAAGAATTTTAAAGCCTTACAAGCTTATCAAACCTTATATCAGCTGATTATTTGCGGGATAAGGTTGAGCGGTGCGAGTCAATATTGGAGTATCTACTTAATTAAATAATGAAAGATTAAGGAACTCGATGAAATTCACATTTAAACAATTTAGCCTTTATCCTGTGCTCTTCACCGTATGTAGTTTTATGCCGGTAGAGGCAAGTGAGCCAGCTAATAGTGACCAAGAAAAAATATCTGATGGTCCCTACATAA
Source organism: Colwelliaceae bacterium (assembly GCA_023954655.1). Taxonomy (GTDB): domain Bacteria; phylum Pseudomonadota; class Gammaproteobacteria; order Enterobacterales; family Alteromonadaceae; genus Thalassotalea_H. The sequence continues at coordinate 4,088 of JAGSHH010000135.1, read as the reverse complement.
ATATAATCAACGAAAAAAATATAAAAAAATACGATCTTACATGGCTTTGTGACGGAAAAAAACATAATGAATTGAGAGAAATCTCTCAGGACACGATGTCATTTAATTCATGTGGTTTATCAGCAAAAGTGTCAAAGGCAGACCAATACTTTGCAATAAGCCCATCCAGTTACAATAGTAATAAAATTGCTGCAATAAGCGATATTCATGGTCAAATTGACCTAATGAAAAACTTATTATCTCAACATGGCATTACGAACAAAGCTGGTAATTGGAGTTACCAACAAGGCCACTTAGTGATCACTGGTGATGTTTTTGATCGTGGCGATAAGGTAACTGAAATTCTCTGGTTTTTATTTGAACTGGAAAAGCAAGCACAGAGTGCTGGTGGAAAACTACATCTTCTACTGGGTAACCATGAAGTCATGGTGTTGACCGATGATCTTAGGTATCTAAGTGATAAATATAGAACAGCAGAGAAACTGTTAAATAAAAGCATGACAGAATTATATGCCAAAGGCAGCGTATTAGGTGACTGGCTAAGAAGTAAGAATGTCGTGATAAAAATTAATGACTTAGCTTTTTTGCACGGTGGTTTACATCCTGAAATAGCGGCTAAGCAGTTATCGTTAGCACAACTTAACTTTCAATTCAGACAGCACCTTAATTCACCTTCAAATAATAAAGCCGAAAATGACCTTGGCGAGTACCTCCATGGCACTGATGGTCCTATTTGGTATAGAGGGTATTTCAATACTGAGACTCCGACTAACCTCACACAACTAACAGAATTTTTCGAAGTATCCAAATTTGTTGTAGGTCATACCTCCCAAACAACCATTGAAACAAGACTAAATAATCAAGTGATTGCCATCGATTCAAGTATAAAAAACGGTGTTAATGGTGAGTTACTGATTATTGAAAACAATCAATTTTATCGAGGCTTGCAAGACGGTAAAAAAGTAAAGCTTAGTCTTAACTAATACTTATGAAAAATTAATAGTTTTTTAAACCTTTTTAAACCTTTTTAAACGAGAAACTCCATGAATAAGCTAAAATGTGCTTTATCCATTTTACTCATCACTGCTTTATCCGCTCAATCTTCACATGCAAATACAGAACTTGTAGATGGCGTTAAGCATATTATTACATCAAGCTTAACTGATGAATTAGACTTCAATATAACATTAGATTCAGATGCTGAAATACTCTCAGTTTATATTAACGGGGACGATGGTGATGGTGATATTTATATTACCAATGCAAATGGTGGAACCATTGATTGCGCTAACCAAAAAGCAGGAAGTAGTGAAGGGTGTGTTGTAACAAATGCCACACCTGGGACTTACGGTATTACAGTTAAAGTATATAACAATGATCACTTTACTAACCTTTCAATATTAGCATCAACCACAGTCCACTCTCAAACAGATCAATGTCTAAATACAGAAAACACAACTATTTTACGTGTTCAAAATCCTGATCTAACATCTGACCAATTGAGCAATATTTGTCATATTTTAAAAGTAACTGAGACATTATTTAACAGCTCTCTCGATATTGAATCGCCCGTAATAAATGACCAAAATGATACTGTGAATGTCAATATTTATGCAAATCAAGGCGCATATCAATCGACAGGCGATCAATTACATGATTTAAAAGAAACATCTTCAACTGGTATTTATCTAGAAAGTAACCCTGAAAGTGAGAAAGCTCAAGCAAATGTTATCACTTTTGAAGCACGAAGATGGGCTAACCAAGAGTTCTTCATTTGGGAACTAGGCCATGAGTATGTGCACTATTTAGACGGTAGATATAACAAACAAGGTGATTATGGCGATTTTAGCAGTCATAATTTAATTTGGTGGACAGAAGGATTAGCTGAATATATATCAGATAATGACTCACCTTATTTATCTGTAAAATTATCACAAGCAAATGATAGGTTCACTTTAGCTGAGATAGTTGATAAAAATGGCAGCGCTGACCCTTATCGCTGGGGAGCAACCCTAGTAAAATATTTTATTGAACAACGCCCAAAAGATGTTACCACCTTAAGAAGTTTTGCTAGAAACGGACAATATACTGAGTTAGATACGTGGTTACAGTCTTTTGCTAGCGAAAATCAGGAAAACTTTGATTCTTGGTTTAATGAAACCCTGCTAAATAACTTTAGTGAAACAGCAATAGAACTCTCACTAGAGCAAACAATGACGATTACTAGCCAACATGGCAAACTTTATTATATTGATGTAGTAGCTGGTACGGATGCTATTTCATTTCAAACTAGAGATGGTGGTGGCAATGCCAACTTGTACATTGCTAAAGATCAAATTCCTAACCCGTGGAGTCCTTCACAAAATATTTGCCGTTCTGTAAATGGTAGCCAAGAAAATGACAATGATGAGCAATGCGGCATTAGCACACCGGAGGCTGGTCGTTACTATGTATTGGTTGATGCTCCGGGCAATGCGATATTTGTTAATACACAACTCACCGCTTCACACCGTTATATTGAGACGCAAGAAGAGCAAATTTGTCAAAGCGAAACACCTTATACTGGCAGAGATAAAAGTAAAAATAGTCATGTTTCATTGGTTAATAATTCTAATGGACCCATCAACATTTATTGGTTAAGTAATACCAGTGGTGCACGAGCAAAAACTTTATCTGAAAATTTAGCTATTGGCCAAACATGGACGGATAAACTGTATTTGGGAGATAAATTTGTTATTGCCTCGGAAACTAATGGCTGCCGTGCTGTTGGTGTTTTGTCAAAAACAACCAATCAATTCGAAATAACTGACTCTGGAATTTCAGAAGTATCAACAATAGAAGTGTCCCCAGCACCTGAAAGTAAAGATTCTTCGGGAGGTAATATGGCATTTCAGTCGCTCTTATTATTAACCATAGTTAGGTTATATCGTCATGTCAGAAATACAAATTGAACAATATCAATATTCCTGAAAAGGCAAAGGTGCTATTTAAAAAAGTGCTAAATAGCGCCTCCTCCCCCTTAAAGCATAATGTCGATATATTACGAAAAAACAATAGTTAAGGATAAATAATATGGTAACCATAACCCCTAAATATCAACCAATATCAAAAACAGATAATTGCAGAATATCACCAGAATTAATTATTCTCTTTAAGCAATTACCCCCACCATGTAATGACTATAAATGTTTACCTATAATATTAAGTTATTGTAGTTTAAATTATTCAAAACTATCCGATATCAGTCATATAGCAACGATACTAGCTATGTACCAACATTGGTTTGAAACTAATCAAGATCTAATAGCAAAAGCTATGTTAGTTAACTCTGCCAATGCGATATTACGAATAAGAAAATTCAAAGAACATTTCGATTGGGTTGCTTTTACCCTAAATGAAGAAAAAAATAACGCCCCATATGTATTTCATGAATATGCCATTCACCCCTAAAAATTAAATTTCCCGACACTATTGTCAAATTTTAGCTTTAGCCTGGTAAAGTTAATTTTTTCTATTTTGTTCTTAAATAATCTTAGGTGATGTAGCCTAATACTTACTGATAATTATATTTGCATTTAGCTGAAAATATAGGCTTTATTCATTTGTTGTGGTTTTACTTAGTTGTGATTAAACCTATTAGATTTTACGCTAAAAGTGGCGGTTATTTCTGACTGAAACTTTAACCTAAAGGAGCCGTTTGAAATAACTTAAAATCCACAACAATTAGAAGCATAACATGTCAAATATAATAAAAATAAAACGTAAAATTGAACTTAGCTTATTGGTAAGTTCAATCTACCTCGCAACTCTCTTTACCAGTGAAATAGTGCAAGCTAGCGTAGTTGTATCCAACAGCGTTTCTTACTGCGATGCCGTGGGCGGCGATAAATATGAATGGATTGCAGGTGTACAACTTGGTGCTATTAATCATCTTTCTAACCAAGAGAGTTATAGCCACTTAACCCCTGAAAATGCCAACCTTTCGCAAGGTATAAATCAAATCACCTTAACACCTGGATTTAGAACTACAGCCTATGATGAATATTGGGCTGTCTTTATTGACTATAATCAAAATGGTGACTTTTCGG
>JAGSHH010000090.1 GCA_023954655.1 Colwelliaceae bacterium | reverse complement strand
TTTTTAGTTCAAGACTAGACGCTCAAGTTAAACTAGCAAAGGCTAAACTGGTTGACAGTTTACCTCATCACTAGAGAGAGATTATAATGGCACGTAAACGTATTCGTGAAGACGAAGAAGCAGCAATAGATATGACGCCGATGCTCGACATCGTATTCATCATGCTTATATTCTTCATCGTAACCACTTCTTTTGTTAAAGAAGCAGGTATAGAAGTTAACAAACCTAAAGCGGCTAATCAGTCTAAGCAAAAATCAGCTAATATTTTCATTGCGGTGAAAGATAATGGTGAAATTTGGTTAGATAAACGTCGTGTTGATATTGAACGTGTAGCGGCTAATATTGAAAAACTGCTTGCTGAGCAACCTAGCGAAGTAGTAATTGTTCAAGCTGACAAAGACGCAAAACATGGTGTTGTTGTCAAAGTAATGGACGCTATTAAAGAAGCGGGCATAGACAGAATTTCTATCGCTGCAGCTAAGGGGTAGTTATATGGTTCGCTTATTAGTATCGATACTATTAGGCGCAGCTGTTACTTTTGCATTATTTTCTTTTATGGCTTTTCTAATATCCAGTGGTGATAGAAGAGAAGAAGAAAAATTAGATAATATTATTGTAGAAGTTAACACTACGCCGCCTAAATCAACTGCTGAACAAAGACGACGAGTGCCGCCTCCGCCGCCTCCGCCGCCTAAAACGCCGCCTAAGCCTCAAGCTCCAGAGCCTGAGACAAATAGTGACTCTGGTGGATTGACGTTTAATATGCCAGGTGTTCAATTGGCTGGTGCTAATGCAGGTATTTCAGCACCAGGTGCTGGTTTTGGTAGAGACGGTGACGCAACACCAATTGTTCGTATTGAGCCTAAATATCCAATACAAGCAGCACGTGATGGAAAGGAAGGTTGGGTTAAACTTTCATTTTCTATTAACGAAATTGGTGGTGTTGAAGATGTTACTGTTATTGAAGCGAAGCCTAAGCGTCTTTTTGATAAAGAAGCAAAACGTGCACTTAAAAAGTGGAAATATAAGCCAAAAGTTGTAGATGGGAAACCTCTACGTCAAACTGGCTTAACAGTTCAATTAGATTTTAAAATGGATGGAGGTAGTTAGTAATGAATAAAATTTTTACATCGATTACTTTATTGGTTTCATTTGTTTTAGTTCAATTAACTACGTCAACCTACGCTAATGCAGCTTGTGCAGATAAACCGAAACGTAAAACTCAATTAATGGGTCCATCGGTAGGTAAAAAAGTGGGTAAAGCTTTTGAACTATACTCTGCGGATGATGTTAAAGGAGCTTTGGCATTACTTTTAGAAATAAACGCTAAAAGTGATTATGATAAAGCTATTTTAGCTCGTTATATTGCTGTGATGTACGCCACTTTAGGTGATCAAGAAGTAAAAGCTATTGAATACTTAAAAATGGCTGCAGCTCCTGATATTCTAAATGAATCTGACCAAGGTGAAGTTATTAAGTTATTAGCAGACCTTCAAATGCAAACTAAAGCATATGATGGCGCGCTAAAAAATTATAAAGCTTGGATGGACTTTACTTGTAAATCAGATGGCGATACTTGGGTTAAAATCTCACAGGCTAACTATGAATTAAAACGTTTGCCTAAGATGATATCACCTGCAGATAAAGCTATTGCAGCTTATGGCGATAAGCATAATAAAAACCCTTATATCCTTAAATTGACCTCATATTATGAGACTAAAAAATATAAAGAGGCAGTAAAAGTTCTAGAGACTGCTGTTCAACTTTTTCCTAATGAAAAAACGTTTTGGAAACAGTTAGGCAATTTTTATCTTTTAGTTGAAGACTATAAGCGTGGGATGGCAACTTTAGACTTGGCTTATAAACAAGGTTATCTTGAAAAAGAGTCTGAAATTAAAACGTTGTCTAGTTTATATGCTCAAAATAGTATGCCTTATAAATCGGCTAAACTATTAGAAAAGCATATTGCCTCAGGCCTAGTTAAACGTGATGATAAAAATATTGGATCTCTTGCTAATGCTTGGCACGCTGCTCAACATATTGATAAAGCCGCTAAGTACTATGGTGAATTAGCTAAAATGACTAATGAAGCTAGGCATTATAGTAAGCAAGGTTCATTATTAGCTCAAGATGAGCAGTTTAAAAAGGCTGTAGTTGCTTTAAAGAAAGCATTAGATTTGGGTGTAAAGAACAAGGGTAGATTATATATGAGTATTGCAGAATCTCATTTCTACCTTGGTCAATACAAACAAGCTTACGCTGCTATTAAAAATGCAATGAAAGACCCTAAAACTCGCAAAGGCGCTAAAGGATGGGTAAGTTATATTAGAGACACTGCCGCACGTAAAGGTAAGTCTATTTAATAACTATTCAATCGCTTAAAAGAAACCAGCTTTTATAGCTGGTTTTTTTATAGCTGAAGATGTTTTCTCCTTGTGAAATACATTGATCTAGATCAAATAAGCCTATCTATAAAGCAATATTTAAGCTAGAATTCGCGCCGTTAATTTTGTAGTTTAATAGGAAATTCAGATGTTACCCCATGAAGATTTTAAAGATAGCTCGTCAAAACGTCACTTATTCGCAGCTTTATCTGCATTAATTGTTGCTCCTTTGTTACCAATGTTGATGGGTTGGTTAACTGTTTTAAGTTAATGTAATAGAAGTAGATCAATAGTATGCATATTTTAGTCGTAGATGATAAAAAAGTAGTTCGTGATAAAGTTGCTAGTTTATTATCTCAATTAGATTATTCTTTTACAGATGCTAATAATGGTTTAGATGCCTTTGAAAAAGCGCAAAAAGAAAGTTTTGATCTGTATATTATTGATCACTTAATGCCTGTTATGAATGGACTTCAATTAGTTAAAAATTTGAAATCAAAGGATTTCTCTTCAAACACACCGATCTTGTTTATGACGACTCAAGATATCTCTACCCTTGAAAATCATGAAGAATTAAAGCTATTAAATAGCATTATTACTAAGCCAATTGATCAAGAATTGTTTTTTAAAAAAATAAATTCCCTATTGATCGAAAAATCTATCGTACATTCACTATAAAAACAGTTTGTTTTCTATTATTCTTTAGCATTACTTTTACTAAATTTTGCTTACAATGACAGAAACACAATTAACTCTGATAAAAAATGCCGTATTTACAATCTCTGATTACCCTAAAAAGGGAATTTTATTTAGAGATGTCACTGGAATATTAGATAATGCAGAAGCATTTAAATTAACTATTGACCTATTAGCTGAAAAATTTAAAAACCAAGGCTTTACTAAAATTGTAGGTACGGAGGCTAGAGGCTTTTTATTTGGTGCTCCATTAGCGGTTGCATTAGAAATAGGGTTTGTTCCTGTTCGAAAACCAGGGAAATTACCTAGAGCAACATTTGCTGAAGACTATCAACTTGAATATGGTACAGATACGCTTGAAATCCATCAAGATGCTTTAACCAATGAAGATAAAGTTTTAATTATTGATGATTTGCTAGCAACTGGCGGTACTATTGAAGCCACTACTAAACTTATTAGGAAATTGGGTGCAACAACATCAAATGCTGCATTTATTATATCATTACCTGATTTAGGGGGAGAAGATAAACTTTCCACATTAGGTTTGTCAGTTACTTCATTACTTCAATATGAAGGTGAATAAGGGGTTTTATGAGCTATCAAGTTTTAGCGAGAAAATGGCGTCCTAAATCCTTTGATGAATTGATGGGGCAAGATCATGTAGTTACTGTACTTACAAATGCACTTAATCAGCAAAGGCTTCACCACGCATATCTTTTTACTGGAACTCGAGGTGTTGGTAAAACGACAATAGCGAGAATATTCGCCAAAAGCTTAAATTGTGATACAGGGGTAACATCTAAACCTTGTGGTCAATGCGATACTTGCTTAGATATTGATCAAGGACGGTTTGTTGATTTATTGGAAATTGATGCTGCTTCAAGAACTAAAGTTGACGATACGCGAGAAATACTTGATAACGTGCAATATGCACCTACAAGAGGACGCTATAAAGTCTATTTGATTGATGAAGTCCATATGCTTTCTAGGAGCAGTTTTAATGCTTTATTGAAAACTTTAGAAGAACCACCAGAGCATGTGAAATTTATACTTGCAACAACGGATCCTCAAAAACTTCCTGTAACAGTTTTATCACGTTGTTTGCAGTTTCATTTAAAAGCTTTGACGATCCCACAAATTGAAAAACAACTTGAAACTATTTTAGCGGAAGAGAATGTTACCGCTGAACCCTTAGCTATATCTTTATTAGCAAAAGCAGCACGTGGAAGTATGCGTGATTCATTAAGCTTAACAGATCAAGCCATTGCCCAAGGACAAGGGAATATTCTTGCCGGTAATGTTCAGCAAATGTTAGGTGGTGTTGATCATAATTGGGTTTATAAAATATTAATATCTTTAATTAAAGGTGATTCAAAGGGATTAATGGCTTTATCACTTGATATTGCCAGTTATGCACCTAATTATGGTCGTTTAATGGCTGAGCTTATTCAGCTGTTACACCAAGTTGCAATGTCACAAGTTGTTGAGCGACATTTTGATTTATCTCCAGAACATAATCAATTGCTGGAAAAATTTTCTATAGCAATGAGTCCTGAAGATGTTCAACTTTATTATCAAATTGTTCTAACTGGACGAAAAGACTTACCTTATGCTGCGGACGAACAAGCAGCATTTGATATGGTCTTACTGAGGTTATTAGCATTCAAACCTCAAAGTAATGTGTTAGTACAAGAGAGTATAGACAGCAATGAAGTAGATTTTTCTGATGTTGTTATGACGGAAACAATTCAAAACTCAGAATTAATATCTAATAATATAAATAACCACTCAAGTGAAAGTGATGAATCCCAAGAGTCGATGCTTGTCGAAGAACTTCTAAATATTGAAAAAATTGCAGCTCAAGAACTTAACAGAGTGGACTTAGATGAAAATAAAATTATTGAAGAAGTTGATACAGCCATTAGTGATATAGCCATAGAAACTAATGTTGATAAAAATCAACAAATAAACTCTTTTAAAGAAGAAGTCACTGACAAGTTAGTTAATGAACAGAGTACTCCGTTAACTAAGAGCGACCCTAAGCCAGCTAGTTCTGAAAAGATTCATTCGCCAATTGAATCAATCATAGCCAGTCGAAATATGCTTCGAAGCCGTAAAAAATCTTTGGAGAATGATGTAAAAAAGTCTAATGACGCTGAAGAGCGTCAAAATAAAGTTGCAAAATTATCAAATCAGCCAAAAATTGAAAATGTCCCTGATATTTCAACGATATCTGAGCAACCATTTATTGCAGAAGTTATTGATCCAAGTGTTGTTAAAAAAGCAAATCAAGTCGATCGATGGGCAAACATTATTGATTCAATGGCATTAAATGGTCGTTTAAGGCAATTAGCGCTAAATGCGATTATATCCCCAATGTCGACTGATGAACTTTTTATTTTAGAATTAAATCAATCAACAAAGCATTTGAAGTCTGCCGCAGCTTTAGAGCAATTGGAGCAATTTGTTTCAAATTATTTTGAAAAATCAATGCAAGTTGAAATTACTGTAGTTGAAGAAACTGTTGATGATCCCTTTCAAATTCAGGGAAAGATAAATGATAAACGATATGATTACGCGAAAGGTTTACTTCTTAAAGATGAGATTATCATATCTTTTAAAGAACATTTTCAAGCCGAAATAGATGAAGAATCCATAGTTGCACGTTAGTTGGACTTGAATTTTATTTCATTAACCACTATCGTTGCGGCAATAAAATTTAGTAGGAGAGATAATGATGAAAGGTGGCATGGGCAACTTGATGAAACAAGCCCAACAAATGCAAGCAAAAATGGCTAAAGCACAAGAAGAATTAGCCAATATGGAAGTTATTGGAGAATCAGGTGCAGGCATGGTTAAAGTAACTATGACCGGTAGCCATAGCGTTCGTCGTGTTGAGATTGATGAGAGCCTTATGGAAGATGATAAAGAAATGGTTGAAGATTTAGTCGCTGCTGCATTTAATGATGCAGTTCGACGAGTTGAAGAGCAGAATAAGGAAAAAATGGGTGCGTTAACTGGAGGAATGCAGTTACCTCCAGGGATGAAGATGCCGTTTTAATCTTACAGAATAAACTTATTTCAAATCCAAAAAAGCCCAAGTAATCACTTGGGCTTTTTTATAATGAAGATTGATATAAGTTAGATAATTTCTTACCATTTTTTCTTTGGTTGGAATAGTAAATCTAAATCATCTTCTTCATCTTTTGCTTTTTTAGCCGCATCAGCTGCATTAGTGTTTTTCAGAGCAGATGTAATTTCTTCTAGCTGATCTTCAAGTTCATTTCGTTTAGCTGAAGTATATTCTGTTTGTAGAGGGTGATCTGAGATGGTTTGCAAGGCTTTTTCATAGTATTGTCGTGCAGAACCTAACATCTCTTTTTGATGAGCTTGTCTACCACGCTTATGTAAACTTTCAACATTTATTTTCAATTGCATAGCATCAAGCTTTTTATCTTCTTTTGTAAAAGATGCTGCGTCTAAAACTCCTTTTGCTTGTTCTGATTTAATCATTATTCGCAATTTTTTAATTGTCTGCAAAATAACAACTAATTGTTGCTCATTGTCAGGTAATACAAAACTTTGCTCTTGACCTGAATTTGAAGCTGCTAAATCTGAAGAAGCATTTAAACGAGCTTCCATTTCATTAATTCTGTTTCTAATACCTTTAACTTCTGGCATTATTTTGGCCATATTTTTAACAGCATTTAAACTTCTTTGATTAAGTATCTCTACAAGTTTAGGGTTTTCAGGTAAATGAGTAAGGTTTAATAATAACTCTTCAGTCTCATCAATTATGGCTTTTTGTTTAGCGGCTTTTGCTCGTTTTTCTTGTTCTTGTTTTTCTTTATGTTGTTGAATAGCGTTTACTACTACTACAATGATAATTAAAGCAACTACCAACCCTATTATAATACCCATAGATAACACTCATTTTATGAAAATATGATTTACTACTTCTCAGTCTACAAAAAATGAACAGTGAAGCATAGGGTTATGTTTGGATTTAGCAGTAAACAATGTTTGGTGAAATTTTATTAGATATTCTTTTTTATTGAGCAAATAATAGCCTTTTACTACACTTTATGTTGTAATATTACTTCATTTTATGGTTTCTTATCTGTTTTTTTGAAATAATTTTACAAAATCATTAAGTTTCTATGGAATAAATTGTTATTTAAGTATATATTTTTTGCATAAGCCAAACTGAATACACATTATGAAGCTGCAACAATTACGTTATATCGTCGAAGTTCAAAATAATAATCTAAATGTCTCTGCAACAGCAGAAAGTTTATTTACCTCACAACCAGGTATTAGTAAGCAAGTAAGAATGCTCGAAGATGAATTAGGCATTCAAATTTTTGGCCGTAGTGGAAAACATCTCACGCATGTTACTTCCGCTGGTAAAGAGGTCATAAATATAGCAACTGAAATTTTATCAAAAGTTGAAGCGATAAAAGCGGTTGCTAGAGAGCATACACAACCTGATGAAGGTAAATTAAGAATAGCGACAACACATACTCAAGCCAGATATGCATTGCCCGATGTTATTCAAGGTTTTATGAAGAAATATAGCAAAGTATCTTTGCATATGTATCAAGGAACTCCCGCGCAAATAAGTGATGCTGCAACTAAAGGTGATGCAGATTTTGCTATTGCTACAGAATCATTTCATTTGTATAACGATTTGATTATGTTGCCTTGTTATCACTGGAACAGAAGTATTATTGTTCGTCCTGATCATCCTCTTGCGAAGAAAACTAATATCACGATTGAAGACATAGCAAAATATTCTTTGGTTACTTATGTTTTTGGTTTTACAGGTCGCTCTGAATTAGACACTGCATTCAATAAAGCAGGTGTAGAGCCTAAAATTGCATTTACGGCGACTGATGCTGATGTTATCAAAACCTATGTAAGAATGGGGGTTGGTATTGGTGTTATCGCGACTATGGCAATGGATCCAAAACTAGATAATGACCTTGTTACCATTGATGCAAGTCATTTATTTAATGCTAGTACCACTAAAATAGGGTTTAGACGAGGTACTTTCTTACGTGGTTATATGTTCGATTTCATCGAACGTTTTGCGCCACATTTAAATAGAGACTTAGTAACGAGAGCAGTATTATTAAAAAATAATACAGAGGTTGAAGAAATGTTTTCGAGTATTCAATTACCGATTAAATAACTTTTCCGCAGAATTAAAAAAAAGCCTATGTTAAGTCATTAACATAGGCTTTTTTTATAATGCTAATTTAAATCTAACATTCAATAATATTAACGGCTAAACCGCCACGAGAAGTTTCTTTATATTTTGTCTTCATATCGTTACCGGTTTCCCACATAGTTTTAATAACTTTATCTAGAGAAACTTTACTTGTTCCAGTACCTCTTAAGGCTAAACGTGATGCATTTATTGCTTTAACTGCACCCATAGCGTTTCTTTCAATACAAGGTACTTGTACAAGGCCTCCAACAGGGTCACAAGTTAAGCCTAAATTATGTTCCATGCCAATTTCTGCAGCATTTTCTACTTGTGTTGGAGAGCCGCCCATAACTTCAGTTAAAGCTCCTGCTGCCATTGAGCAAGCAACACCTACTTCAGCCTGACAGCCACCTTCTGCTCCAGAAATTGTCGCATTAGTTTTATAGAGAATACCAATAGCTGCAGCTGTTAATAAATATCTAATGCAGTCTTCATCACTTACCTGTTTTATAAACTTATTGTAGTAACATAATACTGCAGGGATTATACCAGCAGCCCCATTTGTTGGAGCTGTAACAACTCTGCTTCCAGCGGCATTTTCCTCATTTACTGCTAAAGCGAACAGATTAACCCAATCCATTGCTGATAGCGGATCATTGTTACTCTCAACTGATAATGAACGATATAAAGCAGGTGCTCTACGATTTACTTTTAGCCCTCCAGGTAACACGCCTTCTGTACACATACCACGATCAACACTGTCACGCATTGCCTTCCATATGTCGACTAAATTATTAGTGATTGTTGCTTTATCATTTAAACACAATTCATTTTCCATCATCAATGTACTTATACTTAGGCCTTTTTCAACAGCTAAAGAAATCAATTCATCAGCGGTTGAGAATTTATGTGGTCGATCGATATTTGTGTGCAAAGAAAGAGCTTTATCTTTTTCTTTTTCAAAGTCGCAATCTTGTACGATAAAACCGCCGCCTATAGAGTAATAAGTTTCTTGTAGTATTTCTTTGTTATCGGCATATGCATATAAGGTCATCGCATTTGCATGTGCTGGGAGAGTTTTACGGCGATGATAAATAATAGAATTGTTTTTCGGGAAGTCTACCGTTATAGCTTCTGTTAAATGAACTTTTTCACTACTGACAACATTGTTAATTATGTTTTCAATAGATTCTACAGGGATAGTTTCAGGAGATTGGCCTGATAAGCCTAAAATTATTGCTTTGCCAGTGCCATGGCCAACTCCTGTTTGACCAAGAGAGCCAAATAGTTCAGCTTTAACTTGATCAACTTGTTCAATTAATTTTAGATCTATTAAGTGATCAACAAATTGCTTTGCAGCTTTCATTGGTCCCACAGTATGAGAGCTGGAAGGGCCTATTCCTATCGAGAACATATCAAATACACTAATCATACATCAAACCTGAATTAATATTCGCTAAATTGCGATTTGTGAAATTATCTTCGGTAATTGTAACTGAAAGTTATCATGTAGATAAACATTTATATTAGAATATTATAGAAGGTTTTAAGCGTTTAGATACTAGTGTTTAGAATGTGGGTACTTAGATCATTTAAGATTGCTGCTGTCGCCCCCCATATATTATGAGACTTATATGGCATGAAATGTACTTTTTGGTTGAGTGTTTTATGTTGTACGTCTACCGAGTAATGATTATCTAGTTCTAAAAAATGTTGGAAGGGGACATGAAATATTTCAGAAACTTCATTTTTATCGATGGAAAATTTGGGAGTAGTATTTAAAATCGCGATTACTGGAGTTATAGAGAAGCCACTAATTGTTTGATAAGGATGCAGCTGGCCGATAACTTTGCAATCTAATCTACTTAAACCTATTTCTTCATCAGCTTCTCTCAGTGCAGCATCTATATGACTTTCATCTTCAGGTTCAACTTTACCTCCGGGGAAACTAATTTGCCCAGGGTGGTGCTTCAGATGTTCAGCTCTTTTAGTTAATAACACTTGAAGTTGGTTGTTCTCTTCAAGTAAAGCAATGAGAACGGCAGATTGAGTTAATTTTGTTGGTCGCTTTAATAATCTTTGTTGATTAGAGGACATTTCCAATGTGGTCATTTGAAAGCGTTGTAAAAACTCATCTTTAGTCATTGGCTTCTCTAATTAATGGCAATTAATAAGTACTAGTCGAATTTATTTTGAGTTATTTTCCATATTCAATTTTTCCAAAATAGGTAAAATTTTATTTACTTTATCAAAACTTTCTTGATATTCAGAATCTATACTTGAATCTGCAACTATGCCACCACCTGCCCAGCAGTGAATTTTACTTTTGTTTTCTGTTGACTCGCATACCAATGTGCGAATTGTGATGCTGCTATCCATATTTCCACATGCGGATATATAGCCAATTGATCCACAATAGACACTTCTTCGTTGAGGCTCTATTTCATCAATTATTTCCATAGCTCGTATTTTTGGAGCTCCAGTTATTGATCCTCCAGGAAAGGAACCACTGATTAAATCATTGGCATCAAAGTAGCTATCGAGATCTCCTTCAACCGTACTAACTAAGTGATGTACAGCAGGAAAGCTTTCAATTTCAAATAATTTAGGTACTTTAACTGAGCCAGGAGTACAAACTTTACTTATATCATTTCTGAGTAAATCAACAATCATTAGATTTTCTGCTTTATCTTTTTCAGAGCATTTTAATTCATTGGCGTTAGCTTCATCTATTGCTTTGTCCGAGCTTCTTGCTTTTGTCCCTTTTATTGGCTTACTTTGCACTTTATTGTTGGTTACACGTAAAAAACGTTCAGGTGAGATACTTAAAATAACATTGTCAGTTAGTCTTATAAATGCTGAAAAAGGAGCTTGATTCGATTTTCTCAGTGCTTGATAGGCCTGAAACTCATCTCCATGATAAGTTGCTGAAAAGCGTTGTGTAAGATTGATTTGGTAACAATCACCAGAAAGTAAATATTGTTGAATTTTTTCAAATTTATGTTGGTATTGCTGTTTTGTCATATTTTTCTGCCAGTCTTGTGTTAACTGGAAGGAATTGACCTTAATTGAATTTGCTTGTTGAGCAATAGATTGTAAAAGTTTTTCAATATCACTTCGTTTGTCGTCGGTTGCGATTAATGAAAACTGATTTGTTTTATTGTCAAAAACTAAAGCATGGCTATAAATCCCAATCGCCATATCAGGAGTATTTATATCTTTAATTGCTTGTGATGGTAATTCCTCAAACCTTCTTCCTAGATCGTAGGCGAAAAACCCTAAAGCTCCTGTTACAAACGGTATAGGTGAACTCTCTATTTCGATATTTTTATAAAACTCGGTTTGTACAGTTTGTAATAACTTTAAAGGGTTTTGCTTTGATGTTTCAGAACGTCCATCAAATAGGTAATTAATTTCAGTATTGTCATCAATAGTTGTAAGCGTTATTTCAGGTTGCCACACAATAATGTCATAACGACTGTCAACATGATCACTTTGACAGGAGTCTAACCACATCGCCCATGGTTGATTTGAAAAGTGTTCAAATACCTCTCCAGGTAGAAGCTTGTGACTAAAGTGTAAAGGTTTTGTTTTGATAATGGCTTTATTATGGAGAAGCAAAGTTGAACCTTAATTCTATTTATTCTAGGGGCTGTTTATTTTTCAGTTTATAACTCTGTTGTATCTGAAGAAGATGTCAATTGAGGCGTTTAATATAATGTTTGGTTGTTCCAAATGCATATTAAACAACAAAAAGTGACACTTTTTCAAGACAACCCGAAGGGCTATGGCTAATTTCAACCTAACATCGTTGAAAATCGTTAAAGTAGAATGACTACATATCACTCTTTTCGCCTTGTTATCTTAAAAATTAACCGATTGCAGAGATTAAAATGAAAGATCAACAGCCCCTTAAACCTTTTGATAAAGGTTAGCGCGCAATATAGTGGCGAGCTAGTTATAAGCAGGGTATCATATCGGCAAAATTTTAACTTTCAACATTTTCACTCACAAATGTTGATATTCAATAATCTAAAAGTGTAAAGAGATTGTTATGGCTACCATTAAACAAGAAGACTTAATTGAGAGTATTGCAGATGCGTTGCAATATATTTCTTACTATCATCCACTTGATTTTATTCAAGCATTAGAAAAAGCGTATCATCGAGAAGAAAGTCAAGCAGCTAAAGACGCTATTGCACAAATATTAATTAACTCACGTATGTCTGCTCATGGTAAACGTCCTATTTGTCAAGATACTGGGATTGTTACTTGTTTTGTAAAAGTAGGCATGGCTGTTCAGTGGGACAAAACTAACATGACGGTTCAACAAATGGTTGATGAAGGTACACGACGTGCCTATTTAAATCCTGACAACCCTCTCCGTGCTTCTATTGTTAAAGATCCTGCTGGCGAACGTATCAATACTAAAGACAATACACCATCTGTAGTTCATATAGATATGGTTGCTGGGAGTGGTATTGAAGTAATGATCGCTGCTAAAGGCG
>JAGSHH010000052.1 GCA_023954655.1 Colwelliaceae bacterium | reverse complement strand
GCCCCCGCTTCTCTTAGCAAGGTAATTGCTTCTTCTAACTTTTTAGTGAGTATATGACTGATATCAAAATTACTGTTTTGAATTGCATCAGCATGTACAAATGTTCCCCTATAGCCTTTAGCTTGGATAACAGCATCCCTTTCAAGTAATCGATAAGCTTTAGCGACTGTTTTGCTATTTATTTCTAAATCATTCGCAAGCTGCCTTATTGAAGGTAAAGCGTCTCCAGGTTTAATTTTCTCATCGATAACAGCCTTTTTAATTTGCTCAACGAGTTGAGTAAATAGTGGCATGGGATCGTCAATATCTATCATTATTTCCATAAAAATACAGATGCTCCGTATGTACCCTGTATTGTAATGGTACAACTGACTCTTTGGATTTGCAATAAAATATTCAAAAAAATTGGGAGAATTGACAATTAATGCTATAAGTTGTTTATTACATTATATTTTATTTAAAAAGTAGGGAAAGCCGTGGCTGGTTCAAGTTTATTAGCATTGATTGATGATATAGCAACGGTTTTAGACGATGTTGCTATTTTGTCAAAAGTGGCAGCAAAAAAAACAGCAGGTGTGTTAGGTGATGATCTTGCTTTAAATGCCGAACAAGTTTCAGGCGTAAAAGCAGAACGTGAATTACCCGTTGTTTGGGCCGTAGCAAAAGGTTCTTTTCTTAATAAACTCATATTGGTGCCTGCAGCCTTATTGATTAGTGCTATTTATCCTCCACTAATTACGGTGCTAATGATAATTGGTGGCCTATTTTTGTGTTTTGAAGGAGCAGAAAAAATTAGTCATAACTTTTTGACGAATAAAACTAAAGATGAAAATGAACATCTTGAAAAGTTGAAGAAAATTGCAGATAAATCGATAGATTTAGTTGCCTTAGAAAAAGACAAAATTAAAGGTGCTATTAGAACTGACTTTATTTTATCTGCTGAAATTATTGTTATCGTATTAGGTTCGGTTAAAGAGGCAAGTTTTGAAACACAAATTATGGTGTTATCAGGATTAGCCATTGCTTTTACGATCGGTGTTTACGGTTTTGTTGCTGCTATAGTTAAGCTTGATGATCTTGGTCTGTATCTATTAAGAAAATCAGTTTCAGGCAGTTTTAATTCATTACAAAGGAGTTTGGGTAGAGGGATATTGATTTTTGCTCCAGCTTTAATGAAAACATTATCATTTGTAGGCACAATCGCTATGTTTCTTGTTGGTGGTGGCATTTTAGTACATAGTTTTCCCTGGCTACACCACCAAGTAGAAGCGATTGTGCTTTGGAGTCAAAATTTTATAGGAAATATAGCTACTGTTGTTATGCCTTTAATTTTTGAAGGCGGTATCGGATTAATTGCAGGATTAATTCTTTTTATGTTGATTTTTAGCTATTCTAAAGCTAAATAAACTAATATTAATCATTCAAATGGAGTTTGAGTAATTTCTTTTATGTTTGGTATAGGTAATATCATTAATTTAACTATCTTTTGCAATCTATTAATTATTGCTGCTTTTGCTGCGCCAATATCCGCTCAAGAAGAAAAAGTAATCATAAAATATAATCAATATACTCCTTTCGAAAATGATACTGATTTATTGTATTTCATTTCATTATTGAAGCTATCACTTGATGAAACTGTTGATGATTTTGGTGAGTATCAATTAGTCCCTGTTAATATCAATATGACACAACAGCGATCAATCGCGATGCTTCAATCAGGTGAAGAAATTGATGTGGTATGGACCATTACCTCGATTGAACGAGAGTCAATAATGCAGGCGGTTTATTTTCCTCTTCTTAAAGGGTTAATGGGTAATCGTGTTTTTTTAATTCGTGAAACTGATCAGACTTTATTTGATAAAATAAATACGCTGAATGACTTGTCATCATTTACCGCTGGTCAAGGTTCTAATTGGCCAGATACGCAAATTATTAAGAGTAATAATTTACCAATACAAACAGCTCCAGATGAATTGTTGTTTAAAATGTTATTAAAAAATCGTTTTGATTATTTTCCTCGAGCGATCACTGAAGTTATAAAAGAAAATAAAATATACCCAGAGTTTTCTATTGAAAAAAAATTAATGTTCCAATATTTATCACCTATTTATTTCTTTGTGAACAAAAACAATATTAAGCTTGCTAAAAGAATTGAAGTGGGGTTATTCAGAGCATTAGAAAGTGGTAAGTTTGACCATCTATTGCAAAACTCTATTAACATCACTTTTTTAAGAAATGAGCTTGATTTAGATAATCGAATGATTTTTCGATTACAAAATTTATCTGTAAGTGAGAAAACTAAAGCTTTGCATAAAAAAGATAAACTTTGGCTGTTTAATTAATTATTCTTAAAATAACGACGAAGTTTATTCGCTATCATTCGTTATACACAGTAAAATACTTTCTCTACATATAATAATATGTTTCTAATCACTCTTGTGCATTAATATTGATAGGACTTTCATGAAAAAAACGTTTCAACTAACTCATCCAAAAATTAAACCTGCTCGAATGGTTGATGCTATTAAAAGTGAAATTAAAAAGTATATCAAAAGAGAACGTAATAAAACGCTACCGGAAGGTGCTGATTATTGGGACTTTGATTGTAAATTCGGTTTAAAAGAACAAACAGCTGATATTGTTCATTTATCAGCAATAAACAAAGCGATAGATGAAGTAGTTAACGCTGGTGAACTTGCCTTTTATGTTGAGATATTAGTAAAAACAGCAAACCGTAACTTTATTGAAAGAGACAATGCAGAAGGTACTGAAGAAATCAGCTAACTTCTTCATCTAAGGAAGTTAAAGTTGCAATACCTTCTTGGCAAGCAATAAGTAAATCATCACTTAGTGAAGTGTCATTTATTGCTTTTGCCAGCGCTAAGCCCCCGATCATTAAAGCAACGGTTTGTAAAGCAGTTTGATTTGAATTAGTTTGTTGTTTTGCATTTTCTACAAAACCTTTAAAAACATTAGTATAAGTGTCTTTAACGGTATTGTTTTGTTGATTAATATCAGTAACTAAAAACGCTAAAGGGCAAAGGTTCTTTAATTTTTTATTCCGATGTTCATTACTTAAATATCGTTTGGTTACCCCCATAAAACTGCCATCACAATTTTTTATATGTTCATCTCTAGCTAGAACACCTGCCTTTGTTATTGCTTGTGCATAGAGTTCACTTTTTGAATTAAAATGCGAATAAAAAGCACCTCTGGTTAACTCTGCTTTTTCCATCACTTGATTAATAGATACTTTTTCAAAGCCAAAACGTGTAAATAAGTTTGCAGCACTTGTTAAAATTTTATTTTTTGAATTTTCTTTGTGTTGTTTATGCCAAGCCATAGTTTTTTTCATTTATATTAATTTTAATTATTATTTCATAAAACTAAAATATGTTCTTGAACATATTGTCATAAGTTTTATCTTTGTTTTACTCTTCTTCATAGGTATTGGTTTAAAACTTACAAAAGGACTAGAAAGTGAATATAGAAAAAACAGCATTAAATAATAAACAGGTGGAAATATTCGGCCCAAGCTTTTCAAATTTTGTACGTAGTATTATGTTGCTATGTGAAGAATATGAAATTGAATATACAACAGGCCTAGAGTTTTCGGGTGAAACTGTAGAGTTTAAAAGCGAACAGCATTTACAATTACACCCTTATGGAAAGTTGCCAGTTCTTAAACATGGTGAGTTGATTCTTACTGAAACGGCATCAATTTGTCGATATATTCAGACGACATTCGATGGTCATTTACCAAGTAAATTTCCTATTCACCAATTAGCAAGAATTGATGCCTTTAGTGCAATAGTTTCAATATATATTGATAAAGCTCTTATTAGAGACTATCTATTAGAGTTTGCTTTTCCTAAGGGAGAAGCAGGGGAAGTTAGACTTGATGTTGCTAAAGAAATGCAAGGTGCTGCTCGGGTAGCGTTATCGGTGATAGAAGGTGAGTTATTGCAAGGTGATGCATTAAATAATATACATTTATCTGTGGCGGATGTGTTAATAGCACCAATGCTGCATTATATTTCAACGTTGCCTGAATCATTTAACTTACTAACGGAATTCCCTCATACAAATCAATACTTGTCGCAGTTAATGATGCGAGACTCCTTTAATAAAGTATTAGTATCTAAGAAGAAGTGGTAATAATTTCTCTAAAACCTCTTATTCTTGCACTATCCTTTCTATATTATAGGTGTTATTTTTAACGATAATAACGAAGTATTAGTAAGGATAGTTTTATGACATTAAATGCTTATGATTATGCAGTTAAAGCACAGCAATTATGTGTTTTGCCCGATATTTATTTAAAATTAAAAGAATTATTAGCAGATGAGTCAGCGACACTTGCTGATATTTCAGCACTTATTTCGTTAGAGCCAGCACTCGCTTCAAATTTACTCAAAATTGCTAATAGTGCTTTATTCAACTTTCCCAAAGAAATTGATTCTATAGACAGAGCATTAATGATTTTAGGCATTAAAGAAGTACAAACTCTAATTGATGTTTATGGAGTAACTGCTAGCTTCTCTGGATTAGATCCTAATATTTTAGATATGGATAAGTTTTGGGAAATTAGTGTTGATTGTGCATTACTTACAAAATTTTTAGCTAAAAAAATAAAAATTGAAAATAGTGAATCGCTCTTTTTATCAGGTTTATTACACAATATTGGTGAGCTTGCAATTGTCCATAGTAACCCCAAAAAAGTACAGTATTGTGAAGGCTATAGTAAAGAAGAAACCCCTTGGGATCGTCAAACGGATAGCTTTGGTTTTACTTTCTCACAATGTAGTGCAAAGTTATTATCATTGTGGCAATTACCTCAAACAATTATTGATCCTATCGCAAACTATATTAATGCGTATAACCAAGATCTCGATAAAAAATCGACTCTATTATTTATCACAACACGACTCGCGTTAATTAATTCTCATCCTGGTATGTATTCAAAGAAGACTTTTTTAGGTCAACACCTGTTAGAAGATCTATTGCTTACTTCAGATGATATTGAACAAGCATTAGAGTTTTGTAATGTTGAAGGAATGGCTATCATGTCAGCATTAAATGTAACTTAACGTATGTAATTCAGTTAAATATTAGGTTATATATATGTCATCAAACCGTCACATCTAAGTAAGGTTATTGTCATAAATCCACGCTATCTTTCTCTTAATATCAGTGATGGAGAGAAACAATGAATAGCATGAACTGGGAAAACTTTGATTTTTTAGATGACGAAAGCTTTTCTGATAATGAAATTAAAAGCAAGTCAAAGAACAAAAAACGAAAATGGCGTGAAATTGAATCTATTAAAGAAAAGCGTCGTTTGAAGAAACTTATTGAAGATATAGAACATTATGCCGTTTAAATTATTATGCTTGTACAAATAAGCTCGGTACTTTATATAAATCTTAATACTAATAAAGTGAAAAAACAGCAAAATTCATGAAAGAGCATGATTACTTAACTCAAACGAATTCTATCCTCATTTAAGATAAATATTGATAAGTGTATTTTTCACTAATGTAAATATATGCTTGATTAATAAACTAGTTAGATATTTATATACTCACTTTAAATTCTTTTATTTCAATGTGTTAATCATTTTTATTTAAATAAATTTTTTTAGCTATTGTTTTTCCTCTAAGCTGCCCAGAGTATATTTATAGGCGTTAAGTCATACTGATTATCTCCTCGAATACTTTTAACTTTTAAGAAGGTTGTATTATGAAAATAACAATATCAGGTCACCATGTTGAAATTACTGAAGCTATTAAAGAAGCCATTGAAAGTAAGTTTGCAAAAATAGCAAAACATTTTCCCGATCTTATGACGATCGATTCCGTTATCACTGTTGAGCCTCATGAACAAAAACTGGAAGTCACTACTTTATATGAAGGACGAAAAGTTTCTGTAAAAGCGTCAGGGAAAGAATTATATTCCGCCATTGCATCAGCATCTAAAAAGTTACAAGCAGCACTTAAACATCGTAAGGGTGTGTTAAAAAAGAAGCTTAATGAAAAATACCAAGTAGAACAGTCTGATGGTTTTATGCCGGTATAGAAACTGATTTTAAATAAACATATTAAAGGTTATTCAATTTTTGAATAACCTTTAATTTTTGAAATAAAGAGTAATTAATTAGTTACCAATCAACCCATTGATATGTGCAACAGAGCAGCGACCTAAAGCACCTAAAGAATAACCGCCTTCTAGTACCGAAATAATTCTACCTTGACTATATTGGTCAGCTATTATCTTTAATTCATCAGTGATCCAGCGGTAATCACTTTCTGTTAAGCTTACTTGTGACATCTCATCAT
Organism: Colwelliaceae bacterium; assembly: GCA_023954655.1. GTDB lineage: Bacteria > Pseudomonadota > Gammaproteobacteria > Enterobacterales > Alteromonadaceae > Thalassotalea_H. The sequence goes on along the minus strand of JAGSHH010000052.1, from coordinate 11,021 downwards.
CAATATGTGCGTCGAACCCTGCGGAAATAAATATCATTTCTGGTTTGAATTTATGAAGTTGAGGTAACCATTTTTCTGCAATAATTTCTCTAAATTCTGGACCTTTTGTGGTTGCAGCAAGTGGTGTATTAATAACAGGAGGTGTATCACTTTCTTCCATTTCAAAAGGGTAGAAAGGGTATTGATACGATGAACAAAATAGCGTGCCTTTTTTATCTTTTATAATGTTTTCAGTGCCATTGCCGTGATGCACATCAAAATCAACTATAGCGACTCGTTTTATATTATAGTGCTTTTTAGCGTATTCTGAAGCAATAGCAATGTTGTTGAAAATACAAAACCCCATACCTTTATTACGTTCTGCATGATGACCTGGAGGTCGAGTAATACAAAATGCTGAAGAAAGTGTACCTGCCATTATTAAATCAACGGCATCTTTAGCTGCTCCTGCTGAATATAATGCTGCCTCTAATGATTTTTGGCTCATAGCTGTATCATCATCAAGCCTAAATAAACCTTCGGCTGGAGCGTTATTAAAAATGTAATCAACATATTCGACATCGTGAGCGAGATGAATAAATTCTCGTTTAATAGGAGAAGAGTCTATTTGACGAATAACATATTCCAAACCACTACGGATCAATTGATCTTGGATGGCGCCTAAACGTGCGGGAGATTCAGGGTGATATTCCCCCATGTTATGGCCGCTGCAACGATGATGACTAATTAATCCAATCGTCATAAACTTTCCTTATATTGACTCTGTTCTGTCTACTAATGATTCTTTTAAATTAAGCGTTAATGCAATTTCATCAAAATCTTCTGAATAGCCACGAATAAATCCAGAGTTTTCAAAAACTTTTAACATAGGGGCATTATCTCTGCGAACACATGCAACTAATTTATCTAAACCACGTTTTTTGGCTATTTTTATCATTTGCAATAATAAGGTTGTAGCAATACCTTTGCCTCGTTGGCATTCCCTTATTACAAAAGCAACTTCAGCAGCATTTGTTGACTCTATAAAATAATAGCGACCTACCGCTTGAATTATTTCACCGAGATGATCGCGTTGTGTAAAACATAAAGCAAGATCTTTATGTTGATCAACACTGACTAAGTTACAGGATTTTTCACGGGTCATTTGTGTAGCATGATGGTTATAACGCATCATTAATGTTTCTTTGGTATGTGAATAAAAGAACTCTTGTAATTTACGTTCATCTGCCGGGCGAAGAGGCCTTAAAATGTACTTTTTCCCAGAAAAAGTGAATTTTTTAAATTCAATTTCACCGAGTTCTGGAACTGAAGTTGGAGTGTTGTCTTGGTATTCAGGCACCCAATAATTTTTGCGTACATCTTTTAATAGCTGTTCTCTAAATTTTGGGTGAGCAATTCTAATTAATTCTAATGCGCGTTCTCGTATACTTTTACCTATCAAGTTAGCAATGCCGTACTCAGTAACGACAAAGGCAACATGACCTCTAGAAGTAACAACTCCTCCGCCTTCTGTTATATGAGGTACTATTCGTGAGATTTTCCCATCTTTTGTTGTTGAAGGTATAACAATTACAGGCTTACCACCTTTACTTAGCCAAGCGCCACGAACAAAATCGACCTGCCCACCAATACCGCTATAAAAATGGTAACCAATAGAATCTGAGACTACTTGGCCAGTTAGATCAACTTCTATAGCACTGTTGATTGACACCATGTTGTCATTTTTAGCTATGTTGACAGGAGAGTTAATATGTTCAGAAGGATAAAATTCTACATGCTGATTTTTATCAACAAAATCATAAAGTCGTTGTGAACCTATACAAAAAGTAACAACTGTTTTCCCTTTATGAAACGTCTTTTTACGGTTATTGATCACTCCACTGTGCATTAAATCAATAATACCATCAGAGATCATTTCACTATGAACTCCAAGATCTTTGTGGTTAGCTAAATAACGTAAAACGGCTGCGGGAATTTTACCAATGCCTATTTGTATCGTTGAGCCATTTTCTACAAGCATAGCTGCATATTGACCAATGCGTTCAGACACTTGATCAATTTCAGGTTCAGGTATTTCAGGTAATGGTTCATCAGATTCTAACCACGCATGAATTTGATTTACATGAATAAAGCTGTGACCGTTAGTACAAGGCATACTTGGATTTATTTGTGCGATAACATATTTTGCTGACTTTACAGCAGATGCTACAACATCAACACTTACGCCTAATGAGCAGTATCCATATTCATCTGGTGGACTAACCATTATTAAAGCAGCGTCTAAAGGTAAAATATTTTCACGAAATAATGTGGGGATTTCTGAAATAAAGCAGGGAGTATAATCGGCTCTGCCTTCTGCGACAGCCTCTCGAACATTTTTTCCGCCGATAAAAAGTGAATTTACTTTAAATAAGTCTTTATGTTCGGGTAATGCCCAAACATTTTCGGAAAAAGTCAGTATATGAACCGTCTCAATATCATGAAGTTTTGCACTATTATCAATTAAGTTTTGGATTAGGGAATTAGGAACCGCTGCGTTTGAGCCTATAAATATACGATTACCAGATTTTAAATAATCTCCCCATAAAACAGGAGAGCCTTCTTTATTTGTAAGTGACATAAATTATTTTTATTCCAATATATTAATGCAAGATAACTATCTTGTTTAAGCATATAAAATTGTGAAAAGTAAAAATTGATATAGCGCAAACTGTTAATCGTATTTATAAATATAACCTAACTATTCTTGTTCCGATATTCTACTTTAATCGTAATTAGACATCATTATAGACATTAAGGTAAACAGGCCTTATGCTGACGATATATTAACTGGTATGAGTAGTTTCTCTTATTTGATTTATTGCTCAGTTGTACAAGTTTCAATTTTAGGTGACCTATGACATACGCAGCAATTAAAGGGTGGGGGAAGTGTTTACCTCCAGCCATATTATCGAATGATGATTTAGCAACATTTTTAGAAACTAATGATGAATGGATCACATCAAGAACTGGTATGAAGGAACGCAGGATTTCTCATGTTGACGTTAGTCAATTAGCGTATGTAGCATGTGAAAAAGCGCTAGCAGCAGCGGGTAAAGATGCAAAAGATGTCGATTTAATAGTCTTTGGCAGTACTACTTTTGACGAGTTGTGTCCCAATGCAGCATCCAATGTACAACAACTATTAGGAGCAAGTAATGCTGCTTGTATGGATGTAAATACTGCCTGTACAAGTGGTATGTATAGTTTAACAACAGCAACAGCCATGATTAAAAGTGGCGTGGTAAAGTCAGCACTTGTTATTGGTGCTGAAGTTATTTCTCCAATTATGGATTGGAATAATAGAGATGTTGCTGTGTTATTTGGTGATGGCGCAGCAGCTTTATACATAGAGGCAAGTGATGAGTCTGAAGGGGTTTTATCAGAATCTTTAGGCTGTTTTGGTGAATCGAGAGATATATTGGCGGTGCAAGGTTGGGGAATGAAATATGCCAACAAGTCTCGGGTATTAGGAGATTCAACGTGGGCTTTTTTAGGGCAGGAAATTTTTAAAAAAGCGGTTGCTGGTATGGCACAAGGTTGTATGAAAACGCTTGAAAAACTGAACTTTACAGCACAAGACATCGACTTAGTTGTACCACACCAAGCTAATTTGAGAATAATAGACTCATTAGCCAAAAAGCTTTCATTAAATAAAGATGATGTTTTTATTAACATTCAACGTTACGGCAATATGTCTGCAGCAACAGCGTTAGTAGCTTTTGTTGAAGCTATTGAAGAAGGGCGAGTTTCTCCCAATAGCCATGTATTAATTCCTGCTTTTGGTGGAGGTTTAACCTGGAGTGCCCATATTATTAAATTTGGTGATAGGACTTCACCAAAAAATCAATCAAATGTTGAATTGCCACCTTGTTCACTTTCAGGTTTAGAATTAGTACAAAATATTATTAAGAGTAAAAAATCAGATAATTTATAAATGCTAAAAATAACTGCATCCTTTTTATTTTTACTTCGTCTTTGTAAGTGAAAGTAATTAATAAAAAGGAATGTAGATGTCAATTGAAACTAAAGAACCTAATGAGGTTTGTTGTAGCTGTGAGTGTAAATGTTGTGAGGATTGTACTTGCGAATCTTCATGTAAATGTATGTCAAGTAACAATAATAATGACTGTTGTGAAACAAAAACTCATTCGAAATGCTGTGATTAGTATTATTGCCTAATTTAATAGCGTACCTATAAAGTACAAAGCGTTTATTTATAATATTTAAACGCTTTTATAGAAGGAATACTCATTTGATTGAACAAGTTTGGCGTGATTTTCATCAGCAATTGTTAATGTTTATTGTAAAAAAAGTTGATTCAGTAGATGTTGCTGAAGATATTTTGCAAGAAGTCTTTATCAAAGTTAACCAACAAATTGAACAGTTGAGAGAGCAAGACAAATTGGCCTCTTGGCTTTATATGATTTGTCGAAATGCGATTATTGATTATTATCGAAAAAATAGAAATAACAACACTCAAATTTTTGAAGCTAATATGGATGTATTTATTGGAGAGTTAAGTAAACGCCATGAGAATGAAAGTTTGCATAAATGTATTGCGACTTTAATTAATGAGCTTGATGAAACCTATCGACAAGTTATTGAAGACAGTGAAATTTTTGAATTAAAACAGGCTAAAATTGCAGAGAGAAATCACATTTCTTTATCTGCAACAAAATCAAGAATAAAACGCGGTAAAGAAAAGTTAAAAGAGAAGCTTAAACAATGTTGTATTTTTGAGTTTTCTGAACAAGGGATCACACATCACTGTAAAAATCGTTGTGGTTGTCAATAATTAAACAACCACTTATTAGACTTAATAATTTGCGACAAGCGCTGGATTTTCTTGTTGAGGAACTAGTATTTTATAACCATTAGATTCCGTGTCGCCCCAAGTTGAACTTCGCTTGTTTTGATAGGTTTTTTTTATATTTACGAGCCTATCACCAATTAGCTTGTAGGTAGATTGGTTCGTTTGGGTTATGTCCATACTAAAGAAAATGTATGCGCTGCCACTTCCTGTAAATGTTGTTGTACTCTCTAAAGGAATGCCATCATCATCAATAAGTATTTGATATTCTCCGTTAAAGTCATCTACATACTCATGTACTTCTTTATTTTCTATGATGGCTTCTAACGGTAGTGTGAAGTTTAGTTTGCGTATGTTTTTATCTTCATGCTTCACTACTTCTTCATTAATAAATTTTGCTTTATTTAAAGAGCGCAATAAATGAGGCGCCGCAGATAACATCGTATTCATTTCAGCAACACCTACGCCATGAATAGCATTTAATGTTGGCGTTTCAGCATCCTCATCTTTTTCTTTCTTAGATGATTCCAGTTCTAATTTTTCAAGAGTTTCATTGCTATATATAAGTTTTAAGCCTTGGTGATTGTCATTTATTCGTACTTGTATAAGGCCTGTTTTTGTTTTCTGTTTTTTTCTTTTTCCCCTTTTTTCAGTATAAGAAGACTCTACAGTAGCTGACAATTCGGTTGTGCCTTTTAGTTTACTTAAAGTTGATTGAAGATCAGACAAGCCGTCTGCCAATAAACTAAAGCTTGGCAATGTAAATACCAAGTAAGAGATAGCTTGAATAGAAAAAAATAGTTTCACAAAGAGTCCTTTAAAAATGAAATTTTAACTAATGGTAGAGACTTTCCTATAGTGCTAAACAAAAAATGGAAAATCAAATTATCAATCGTTAATAAATATGTCTGTATTCTCAGAACAGATGACTACGAAATAGTTCAGGTAATAAACCTATTTTATTCAAATTTTCTTTTGGTGCGAGCAAATTTGACCTCTTTTCAAATAACCTGTTATTGTTAGAAAAATAATAATGATAAAAGAATAAGAGGATAATGAATGTCTCACGCCGCAATCGACGTAACAAAAGAAGATATCAAAGCCGCATACATTTCTGCAGAAGATTTAAAGCTGGCAGTATCGTTACTTTATCAAGCTTACCATGATGATCCGGTCTTTTTAGAGATATTCAATGGTGATAAAAGTGATTATGAGCAAAGGTTACGTTCCTCTATTCGTGAAGAGCTAAATGCTTTTTGGCAAGCTGAACAACCTATAGTTGGGTTGTATTTAGGTGAAGCAATGGTTGGCGTTGCATGTTTAAACAGTCGGCAAGGTGGTGTTTCAGCAGACCGATTTTGGCATTGGCGTTTAAAGATGTTACTTGGAGCTGGGTATTTTAGTACCAAACAAATGATTGAAAAAGAGGAAAAGGTATTATCGGCTGTGCCAATGAAAGAATTCCATATTCTTTCTTTTATTGCTATTCATCCCCTGCATCAACACCATGGGTTTGGACATTACTTAATGGCCGCAGTAAATACATTACTTGATGAGTACCAAGAAAGTGAAGGTGTCGCCGTTTATGCAACGACTGAAAAGTATAAAGAATTTTTTAAAGCTGGCGACTATGAATTTATTAAAAATGTTGACGTAGGAAATGTTTCTGGTTCTTTAATGGTACATTATCGTAAAGCTAAATAAGTCTTATCAATTATTAAGGGACGTTGGGATTTTGGTCTCGGCGCCCCAATTACTTAACCATAGCGTATTACTTCAATTTCACACCTTAACTTAAAAACTATCTTGAAGACTTATCTTAAGTCAGTGTGAGATATATCTTACATTGTCGTAAGATATAATGTTTTTTATTGTGTATATATCTTTTTTATTATTGTTAACTATTTGTAATGTAAGGATTTAATTGTTTTGTTGTACAAAAGTGTTAGTTAAGACTTTATATATTTTTTTTTAGTTACTTCGTTAATTTCAGATAATCCGTATTATTACTCATGTCAGGAAGACAAAGGTCATGGAGACCGAAGCTTAGTTTAGCTTGATTAAGGATAATCTGTAGGAGACTTTAGGATAAAGTCGTAGGTAGGAAACCTATATAGGATTTTATACGGATGTTCTTGTTACGGAAGACCGCGTTAGGATAACGCACATGGATGATAAATGTAGTTTAGGATAAAACTATTTAGATGGATTTTAAGGACCTCAAAGGATTTGTTAAGTACGGAAAGACTATGGAAAGTCATTAAAGGATGAAGCGGGATACTAAATTATGCAGGATGCATAAAGCTAGTTAAAGAAATGCGGCTCTTAGAGCCGCATTTTTTATGTCTTAAATTTCATAATCATAAACATTGTTAGTCAGTTATTAACGTTGAATAATAAATATGTTTATCTAAAGTCGACTGACTACCTTTTAGTGAGAATGAATATCCACATAAAGTAAAACTGCTTCTAATGGCTATACTTTTTAATATTTCTTTTGTATCTAAAGGAGAAAATTCAGCAAAATAGTCATTTGTTTTTTCAACTGTTACCAGTGTAGTTCGGTAATTTTCATTATTGTTGAATAGAATTGTTTTGCAATTTGCATCTCCAGAAACTTTACGGATATTCCATAATGTTTTTTGATTACTGTCGTCTGCCTGCCAGTTTATGATTAATCCATTATAAGCTGTAGTCATTAGAGAAAAGTCATCAGGTAGCTGAAGCATATTTTCACGTAAAACTACCTCCTCTTCTGCTTTTCTATCCTGTTGCGTGGTTATTGTTTCCGGCGAATTAATGAAAGATAGAATGAAGCTGGTTAGCATGGCAATGGTAATAATAATTGCAACGCCCATAATAATGAATTTACCATTATTTTGATTAAGAAACTTATTCCTAATAAGCTCTCCAATATCTTCTGTACTGCTATCCAAATTCATTTCTGAATGGGTGTAAGAGGCTCTTTGAGGAGAAGATAAGTCGATTGAATCAACCGAAGAATTTGCACTTTTCAGTGTAGGTTCTATTCGTTGACTGCTGCTGGAAGGGTATGACTCAAACTTTAAATCTATCGGGCCATAATAGCCGTAAATATAGTTAAGATTATTTTTACTAATATATGTAAGTAATATACTTGATAAAGCAACGGGTATTAATATAAGCCAATAAAGAGCTTGATGATCAAAACTTATAGTTATTAAGCCAATTAATGCAAATGAAATCGATGGTGTATATAACCAAGTTTTTGTCAGTAGTGCATCTTTTAACCTTCGCTTTGTTGTCCCTGTAATCACTATTGTTGATATCAATAAAATAAAAAGACATATAATAAATGTGGAACTAAAAATAGTAGTGAAAATTATAAAAAATAAATGACTTAATGCGATGATGATTGAAAAGCGATAACGATTATCGCAACCATTCCAGCAAAATAATGAATGTAAAAAAGGCACAAATCCCCACAAAGAAAGTTAAATTTTGAAAAAGTTAATTCAGTTATTGAAAATTAATAACCAAGTTCAATTGCCAAATAGGGTAATCGTTTTATAGATAAAAGTCAGGAAGTATTTTGTAAATACCTTTGTAGAACGTTATAAAATATGAGTATTCTTATTGAATAGCTTTCTAGCCTGTTGCTAGATTAAAAAACAAATCAAATGAAGATTTTACGTGAGAAATCATGATGAAATTATAACAAGCTTTACAGGTTACCTTAATTTCAAAAGTCCAATCGACTTCGAAATAAAGACAAAAGTGCTAGATTAACTGTCCATGTTATTGGAGCAAGATCACACTTAGCAAGAACCGGAAGTTCAAGTAAACTCATTTCTTGCTAATTTCAGTTTTGCATTGTCACTTCAAAATAGATGCCTAATAGTTTAGTAAATTTAACCTGACACCAGTTTAACCTAAGTTATTTCAAACTTTATTTTACATTTATTCGATAAATGTACGACACTTATGTATAAGCTAAAAATACTCAGGAAAGATAAATGATCAACACAATAAAGTCAGCCTGCTATGTTGCTTTGATATTGCTCTGCACAATATTAATAACGGCTCAAACTTACGCTCAATCTAATGAAAAAAATAAAAAGGTCATTGAATATTGGACACCTGAACGTATTTCAAAAGCTATTCCAAGACATTTAGTAGTGGATAAGAAAAATGGCTTAGGTTATATAAAAAGACCTGATGGCTCTTTAATTCCACATGGTCACAATAAAGTGACAGAAATATCTCAATTAGGAGCAAGCCTAAAAGCTAGTCCTAAACGCAAGCCTAGTGGTGGCGGTAGCGATTCTACAGGACCCTCTATTTTCCCGTTTGAACCTACTGATGGTGAAATTATTAGTTCATCTCAACGTTTTGCTGCAACTATTACAGATAGTAGTGGGATTCGTGCTGCAACTATGACCATAACTTACCCAGATGGAAACACACAAAATATTTCATTGGTGAATACCAGTGGCAACGTATGGGAAAACACGTTATCTGGCTTCACTGATGGTGAATGGCATTGGAGAATTCAAGCTACTGACAATTCTAAAGGAAAAGGCAACTCAACTACAGAAGGTGATTGGTCATTTTCTGTTGATACAGGTTCTGATAGTGGAGGCCCTGGTGGTAGTGATGATTCAATAGAAAATAGTGGTTGGACTAATGGTGGTCTAGTACAAACAGCTGTTGGCAGATTGCTATACGAAATGCCAACAAACGCACGTAAAAAACGTTGGTCCGCTTATGTTTGTTCAGGTTCAGTGGCAACGGACTCTGTGACGGGGCGTTCAATTATTATTACTGCTGCTCATTGTGTTTATGACGATGCTAACAAAGCGTTTGCTAGAAACGTATTATTTATTCCAAACCAAGATAAAACTTCAGGTACAGGCACCGATAGCAATTGTGGAAATGATCCACTTGGCTGTTGGACTCCAAGCTTTGGTGTTGTTGATGTGAACTGGGCAACATCAATTTTCCCTAACAATATTCCATGGGATTATGCGTATTATGTTGTTAACGATAGTGGTGCGCATGCAGGCACAGCCGTATCTTCAGATGCATTAGATGTTGAAGCTGGAAGTATTGACGTAGACTTTACAATGACGCCAGTTATCGATGATGGAACAGCAGGTAGTGAAACAGCCGACTTTACTTATGGGTTAGGCTACTCTTACAGCGATGATCCAAACTTTATGCACTGTGCCGATGATATGACGACATACGAATCAGACAATTGGTGGTTGCCTATCTGTGGTTTATCAGGTGGAGCATCTGGTGGTCCTTGGATTCAAGGCATGGACATTTCAGCAGGTGGTGGCCCAATAATTTCCGTAAATTCATGGGGCTTTAGTGATGGCAGTCCAGGCATGGCTGGTCCTAAATTATCAGACACAACTGCCATGTGTATATATAACGAAGCGCGAAGTATTATTTTTGCTAGTGTTTCAACATCGGACGGAAATGAAGGGGTCGCAGTTGATTACTGCAACTAAATAGATAGCAAAAAACAAAAGCCGACTTGAAATATTCAAATCGGCTTTTTATTTCAATTTTTAACTATTTTGGTCATGAATGAGTTATAGACCAACGTCTCCAAATGTCAGACAGCTACCGTTAGATAAAAGCGTAACTTACGCTCATATCTTTGTTAATATTGGCAAGTAAACATTAAAGCTTCTTCAGCTAGCTATAAGGGCTGATTTAAGCTCATTGATGACAATGGAATTTCAGCTTGAAACGCTAGTTTTTTCCATTACAGACGATTTTTATACACAAACTAAACTTAAATAGAAGATGATTTGCTAATATTGCTATTCGGTTCAATCAATTTACAAGCTGTTTTTAGGTTTTAGGTTTTAGGTTTTTATTATCAAGATAAACTAGAATTATGTATGGATGGTATTCTAGTGGCATTGGTCATGAACTACAGTTATGGGTAATTCATCATTTAGTACTTCTAAAATTGATCACATATTTAGAACAGGTGTTTCATGAAAACCATATTATTACTGCTTATTTATTGTGCTGCATTTCCATCACATAGTTATATAAAAACTGAAATTATTTATTATAAGTCCCACAACCCTCCATTTCAGTTTGATAATAATGAACATGAAATTGGCTTTATAACTAATATAATTCAATCACTACCAAACGTAGGTAT
>JAGSHH010000124.1 GCA_023954655.1 Colwelliaceae bacterium | reverse complement strand
TAAAGCTGAAACGATAACCCCTACTACTACGGCTACAGCTAAATCTGTTGCAACAGTAACACCAGAAACTAAAATAATGACAAAAGCATCTGCTTTAGGGACTTTACCTAAAATGCGAAAGCTCGACCATTCAAAGGTACCAATAACAACAATAAACATAACGCCAACAAGGGCCGCTAAAGGAATAATTTCAATAAGGCCTGAGGCAAATAAAATAAAACCTAATAAGGCTAATGCAGCCGTAATACCAGATGCTCTGCCTCTACCACCAGAATTTACATTGATCATTGACTGACCGATCATTGCACAACCGCCCATACCGCCAAAGAACCCATTTACAGCATTGGATGCACCTTGGGCTATACATTCCTTATTACCACGGCCACGAGTACCGGTAAGCTCATCAATTAACGTAAGGGTTAATAAAGATTCAATCAAACCAATTGCGGCAAGCACGATAGCAAAAGGGAAAATAACCTTTAATGTTTCAAAATCAAATGGCACATTAGGAATCGAAAACTGTGGTAAACCACCTGCTATAGAAGCAGCAGGATCACTCGTCATATCACGAACAAAATCCACAACTGTACGAGCATCTAATCCTAGGCTTTGTACTAAAACTGTAACAACAACAATCGCAACCAACGAAGATGGAACAGCTTTAGTTAATTTAGGTAAAAAATGAATAATAGCCATAGTAAGTACAATTAAACCAACCATAGTATAAAGTTGTGTACCCATCATCCATTCTAATTCACCTGCAGCATTTGTGACTTTAAATTGCCCTAATTGCGCTAAAAATATTACGATTGCCAAGCCATTCACAAAACCTAACATTACTGGGTGTGGGACGAGACGAATAAACTTACCAAGCTTAAATACTCCAGCAAGTATTTGCAAAACACCGGTTAAAACAACACAAGCAAAAAGGTATTCAACACCATGGAGAGCGACTAGACTAACCATTACAACAGCCATTGCTCCTGTAGCACCAGAAATCATCCCTGGGCGGCCGCCAAAAATAGAGGTGATTAATCCCACCATAAACGCTGCATATAAACCCACTAGAGGCTCTACGCCTGCAACAAAAGCAAATGCTACAGCTTCTGGTACAAGTGCTAAGGCTACTGTAAGCCCTGATAAAACGTCATTTTTTAAATTACCAACTTTATTGGCATGTATTTCAAACATCGCGATCTCACGTTAGTTAGGATACTGAAACGATTAAACTGCTTACCGCATCAGTTAAAATTTAGGCATACTCTTTATCTTTTAATGAACGAAGAAAATAATTGGAAAATGAATAAGTGATAAAAAGCGCGGGAATACTATAGTTCTAAGCAAGAAAAGTCAATAAATGCTTATTATCACATCGGAGGCAAAAAGCATTTATCTATTTGATTTTTATATTTTTTTAGTTTTATAACTATTATTCGGTGGTATTTTCACGTTCAGTTAAAAACGCTTTAATTTCATCTCTAGAGCCAAGTATGTGTTGTTTCATCAATTCAACTGCATTATTTATATCTTTACTTTTACAAAGCGCTAGCAGTTCATTATGTTCTGACTCTGCTTTCGAAATACCGCCAGCCCATAATAAATGCATACGAATATAACGATCAGCGTTTTTATTTAATGTGTTGATTAAATCTTGAGTTTGTGGACGATTTGCACCTGAATATAAACAATTATGATAGTTCGAATTTAACTCGCTCCACGTGTTAGCTGCATTCTCCTTACCAAGAGACTGATTCAACTTATCTAATAAGTTAGTCGCTTCTTCAAGCTTTTCATCCGATAAATTTGGAATTGAAGCTGCAAGTAAATCAGCTTCCAACATTGCTCTTAATTCAAATAACTCATCTACTTGATTAACATTAAGTTCAGTTGCTGTTGCACCTTTATGCGGTTCAAAAGCAACTAATCCCTCTGCTTCTAACTGTAATAAAGCTTCTCTAACAGGTATGCGGCTTACGTTGAGCTCTTCAGCTAAAGCAGCTTGACGCAAAGGTTGGCCTGCTTTAATGGCCCCATTAAGAATTTTTTCTCTTAATGTTTCAACTACCAACTGTGTACGAGTTTTATAAACTATGGTCATGCGAATACCGAATTACTACAAAATAAATTGTCGACCATTATAAGCTTTTAAAACATAAAAAAAAGAGCTAATAAAAATAGCTCTTTTGATTCACTAATTATTCATTAAAAAGTTAACTGCACAATAATTTTGGTAATAGCTCATTTGGCATATTTTGATAACATATTGGTCGTTGAAAACGTTTAATCGCTTCACTTCCAACTGAAGTAGTTCTTAAGTCAGTAGAAGCTGGAAATGGTCCACCGTGGTTCATTGACGCACACACTTCAACTCCTGTTGGCATTTGGTTATAGATTAAACGACCAACTTTATGAGCAATAAGTGTTGCAATACTTCGACTATTATCTAAATCACTATCTGTTGCATGAATACTTGCCGTTAAATTACCTTTTAATAAGCTAATAAATTCGCACATTTCAGCTAAGTTCTTCAATCGAACAATTAAAGCACACGAACCAAAAACTTCCTCATGAAGTGCTGGTGTAGTTTTAAAAGTCGATAAATCTGTAGCAAATAATGCCGCTCGACCAAAATGCTCCACGCCAGATTGCCCTTGCGCTAATAACTCAACACCCGATAAAGTTTGCCAATGTTCAACGGCACTAGTATATGTAGCTGCAATAGCAGGCGTTAGCATTACACCGGCTTGAGTTTGTGAAATGGCTTCAGTTGCGGAAGACTCAAACTCAGCGGTGTTCTCATCTTCAACATACGCCCAAACCCCAGGGCTGGTACAAAATTGTCCCTGCCCCATCATTAATGAAGCTACTAGGTTTTGTGCTATACCGCTAGCATCTTCTGTTAATTTACCCGCCATAATAAATTGAGGGTTCACACTTCCTAGTTCTCCATAAAATGGAATAGGTTCAGCTCGCTCATTAATTTGCTTTTGAAGAATCATGCCCACTCTTTCTGAACCAGTAAAGCCAACCGCTTTAACTAAAGGGTGTGTAACAATCTGGCTAGAAATAGCATAGTTCTTACCTTGGATAAGAGAGAAAACACCTGCATCAATATCACATAACTCAATTGCCTTGCTAATAGCCTGTGCAACTAATTCTGCCGTACCTGGATGCGCAGCATGTGCTTTCATCACAACAGGGCAGCCCGCCGCTAAAGCTGATGCAGTATCACCACCTGCTGTAGAAAAAGCTAATGGAAAGTTACTCGCAGCAAAGACCCCAACAACACCTAATGGTAAATAACCTAAACGAGTATCAGGTTTAGGTAGCGGTTGACGATTTTCATCCGCTTGGTCAAAAACACCTTGATACTCACCATTTTCTAATAAATTTGCAAATAACCCTAATTGTCCAACCGTTCGACCGCGTTCACCTTGTATTCTCATTTCAGGTAAACCAGTTTCAGCACAAGCCATTGTGACAAGGTCATCGCCTAAAGCAATAATCTGCTCACCAATGGTTCGTAAAAAAGTTGCTCGCTTGATAGCAGATAACTGGCTGTATGAAATAAAAGCTTGGTTGGCACGAACGACAGCTCGCTCAATTTCTTCAGTAGTTGCATCAGCAAAAGTTTCTTTCAACACTTCATTTGTCTTTGCATCAATTGCTGAGAAGCCATTCTCTGATTCACCAGACCATTCTCCTGCAATTAAATTCTTACCTGTAATTGTCATATTAATTCTCTTAATTTACTTATACTGTTACTAATTTTTATTTAACGATAAAACCAAACGCATAAGGATCATCATCATCTATACTAATGCAGTTTTTACCAAACACTTTAGCCCATCCTTGAATACTGGGTTTAATCGCTGGGATTTTTTTATCACCTATCTTTAACTCGACGACTTCTTCAACTTTGCCATTAAATTGACTGCCGATATAACTTTCATGAGTAAAAGTGTCTCCTAGCTTCAACTCACCTTTTGCAAAAAGTTGTGCCATCCGTGCACTTGTGCCTGTTCCACACGGTGATCTATCAATTGCTTTTTCACCATAAAATACTGCATTGGCAGCATCTGAGCCTTCAGTTTGTGGTTTACCTGTCCATAACACATGACTCACACCTCTAACAGTTGGATCTTCAGGATGTATGCACTCAAGGGTTTCACTAGCAGCTTTTCTAACTATAGGGCTCCAACGTAAAATATTATCGGCACTCCACTCGTCAATACCCGGAAAGTTTTCTTGTGGCTCAACAATAACGTAATAATTTCCACCATAGGAAACATCAACGGTTAATTTTCCTAATTCAGGAATATTTAATTCAACATTTTGATGGGCGAGGTAGGAAGCGACATTAAATAATTTTACCGCACTGACTTTTCCGCCACTCATTTGATATTCAATGTTAACTTGACCTGCAGGTACATCTAAAATCAATTGCCCTGGTTGTTTTGGAATAATCAAACCTGATTCAAGCCCTGCAGTAACAAGGCCTATAGTTCCATGTCCGCACATAGGTAAACAACCAGAAGTTTCAATAAATAAAACAGAAACGTCCGCATTTTCATTACATGCAGGATACAAAAATGCACCTGACATCATGTCATGACCGCGGGGTTCGAACATCAACCCTTTTCGGATCCAATCATGATTTTCCAAAAAATCTTGACGCTTTTCACTCATTGTCTCCCCTTTTAAATCAGGGTGACCACTAGTCACTAACCGTACAGGGTTACCACAAGTGTGAGAATCAATACAAAAGAATGTACCTTTGATCATTTAATACCTTTCACATAATTACCAATGAAAAATAAGCTCAATATTTATTAAGCCTATTCTAATTACAACATGATTTAACTAAATACAATTTAAATAAATCAATACGTGTTGCTACAGTTTCATTTTATAGCTTTCAACTCTTGCTCTTTCTTCACCAAACAATAACATTCGAGGTGCAATAGTCACTTCACTACCACGACCAGTAATTAATTTTCATCATCTGTTTGATCGTAATTGCTAAAGGAAAAAACCAATAAAGTATTTGTAGAAATAATATGGCATATTGTATACAATTATTTCAATCTCACAAGTATAATGTATAAAAAATTATCCTCAGGGTGTTAAAAATGCAGTTTAATTACCATAATTTCAATAACTATCAACTAATTAAAACTATTGATGCTCATACAGAAGGAGAGCCTCTTCGTATCATTACTGAGGGTTACCCTGAAATAATAGGAAAAACAATATTACAAAAACGTCAATATCTAACCGAAAACTTAGATCATTTACGTCAATTACTCATGTTTGAACCTCGTGGCCATGCTGATATGTATGGTGCATTGATCACAGCTCCTTGTAGTAAAGATGCTGACTTTGGTATTTTATTTATGCATAACGAAGGTTATAGCAGTATGTGTGGTCATGGAATTATTGCTGCAGTTTCTGTTGCTATAGAATCTCAAACAATCAAAATGCCTAATCATGATGAATATATTGGTATCGACTCCCCTGCTGGTTTTATTAAAGCCTATGCAAAAATTAAAGATGATAATTTAGAGGTCAGCTTTGATAATGTTCCCTCTTTCGTTGAAGTATTAGATCAAGAAGTTGAAATTGATGGTATTGGAAAAGTTACCTATGACATCGCCTTTGGTGGAGCATATTATGCTTTTGTTGATGCAGATAATTTAGGTATTAATTGCACGCCTGAAAATCAACAAACCTTAATCAATTTAGGACGTTTGATTAAAGAAGCAGTTATGAAAAACTATCCTTTACTTCATCCAGTAGAGAATGACTTAAGCTTTTTATACGGTACTATTTTTTACTCTAAAGATACTGATAATCAATCTTCCCATTCCCGTCATGTTTGTATCTTTGCTGATGGTGAAGTAGATCGTTCACCAACAGGTACAGGTGTGTCAGCACGAGCCGCATTATTGAACGTTAAAGAACATTTAAAAACTCATACTCCAGTTATCATCGAAAGTATTGTTGGCGGAAAAATGACAGTAAACATTCAAAAAATTATGAATTATCACGGTAAAAATGCAGTTACTCCCCGGGTAAGTGGCAGAGCTTTCGTAACAGGAGTTCACCAATTTATGCTCAGTGATAAGGATATATTCCCAAAAGGTTTCTTATTACGTTAATTGTAATTGTGATGATTTAAATAATTGAGACAAGATTCATGACTGAAGAAAATAACAGAAAAAGTATTGCAGTAATTGGCGCCGGTATTATCGGTATCAATTGTGCGATTGAATTACAATCACGTGGCTATCAAGTAACATTAGTAGACAAAGCCGATGCGGGCGAAGGTTGTTCTAAAGCAAATGCTGGTCACTTTGCTACCGAGCAAGTATTCCCTTTAGCCGAAGCGAGTATTCTTTTACAGCTGCCAAAAATGTTACTTGATCCATTAGGACCAATTTCATTGTCTGTAAAACATATCCCAAAAGCTTTACCATGGTTTATTAAATTTATTTCCAATATGTTCTCATCTAAACGAAAACATAATACCAATGCGTTAAAGTCATTAAATCAACATGCTATTAACTATTACAAGCCACTGCTAAAAGCAGCTGGAATAGAATACTTATTAACAGAAAAAGGGAGTTTATTAGTTTTTGAAAATACGCCATTAAGAAACATAAATAAAATCTATCAAGCATATAAAAGTAATGGCGTTAAAGTTAAGCTATTAAATAAAGAGCAAACATTATTATTAGAACCTAATCTAAATAACAGTATCCAATATTCACTTTATTTTACTGACGTTGCACATACAGTTAATCCATTGGAGCTTTGTCAAAAGCTTGCAGAATATGCCCGTACTATAGGTTGCCAATTTAAAAGGTTTGATATTAAAACCATCAATCATTTGGAATCACAAGTTGATATTTCTGATGGGAGTAATAGCGTAACGTATGATCATATTGTCATAGCTACTGGTGCTTGGTCGGAACCCTTACTCAATCAATTAAATTATAAACTGCCGATTGAAGCGGAGCGAGGATATAGTTTAGATTTGTCTGACCAAACTAAAGAGCAGTTAAACCGCCCTGTTGCTTCGGCAGAGCGTCGTTTCATTATCACTCCGATGTCCCATGGTTTACGATTAGCGGGTACAGTAGAGTTTGCTGGTTTAAATCAAGCTGCAAATATGAAACGAGCAACGATGCTTTTTAAAAATGCTCAATATGTATTAGCTAAATTACCCGAGTTATCAGAAAATAAAAATCAAGGTTGGCTTGGCTTTCGACCATCATTACCAGATTCTCTCCCGGTAATATGTAATGCTCCAAATCATCAAAATATCACCTTTGCACTTGGCCACCAACACCTTGGTTTAACATTAGGTGCGATTACTGGAAAACTAGTTGGACAAGTAATTTCAAATGAAAAAACAGATGTCGATTTAACCCCTTTTTGTATTTCTCGATTTAACTAATTCATACTACTTTTAAGGTTTATTGATTCCTATCAATAAACCATTCCTTTTATCCTTTAAAATTTATCTATTAAACATATTTAACTACAACATGTTCTATGCTGATGTTAGATAATTGGTAAATCAATAAAAATAAAAGGCTTCATGCACCAACAACTTATCGTATTTTTAAAATCCCTTATAGGAAGCTGTAAAGATCTTCTTCCTATAATATTAGTGATCGCATTTTTTCAATTTGTCGTATTACAGCAACCTTTACCAAACCTAGGCGATATTTTTGTCGGTTTGGTACTTGTAGTATTGGGATTAACCTTTTTTATTTATGGCCTTGAAATGGGATTATTTCCTATTGGCGAATCAATGGCACAATCTTTTGCTCGAAAAGGAAGTATTTGGTGGTTACTCACTTTTGCTTTTTGCTTAGGATTTGGTACAACAGTTGCAGAACCTTCACTTATAGCCGTAGCTAAAGAAGCTGCAAACGTCGCTGCAAATGGCGGTATTATAGAATTATCAGATGTTGCTCAAGCGGAATATGCAAATGGACTTAGGTTCACAGTCGCTTTTTCTGTGGGTTTAGCAATCGTAGTTGGTGTCTTACGAATAATTCGCGGCTGGCCAATTCATTATTTGATTATCGGTGGTTATGTCATGGTTGTCATTATGACAGCCTTTGCACCTAAATGGATTATAGGAATAGCCTATGACTCTGGCGGAGTCACTACCTCAACAATTACTGTCCCATTAGTGACGGCATTAGGTGTGGGATTAGCATCGGCAATAAAAGGACGAAACCCAATGATTGACGGCTTTGGTTTAATTGCTTTTGCTTCATTAACCCCAATGGTATTTGTTATGGCTTACGGCATGGCGATTGGTGGTTAACATGGAGTTACTTTACGAATTTCTCAATACGCTAAAAGCAACTATAGTTGATGTCATCCCAATTCTATCAATTATTCTTGTTTTTCAATTATTAGTCATTAGAAAACCTATTCCCAAAGTAAAACAAGTAGGTTTTGGTTTTCTGTATGTTTTAATTGGTTTAGCTTTGTTTTTACTTGGTTTAGAAAAAGCCCTATTCCCCTTAGGCAAGATGATGGCTGAGCAATTAACCGATCCTAGCTTTATTTACGCAGGGCAAGAATTAAATGCATCGACATCTTGGCTTGATTATACTTGGGTATATGTTTTTGCAGCTGCCATAGGTTTTAGTACTACAATAGCAGAGCCATCACTAATTGCTGTTGCTATTAAAGCGGAGGAAGTTTCTGGCGGTGGAATTAAAGCCAACAGCTTACGAATATCTGTAGCGATAGGGGTTTCTATCGGTATCGCCTTAGGGTCGTATCGAATTGTAGCTGGTCACCCAATACATTATTACATTATCACGGGTTATATTATTGTTGTTATTCAAACGATGTTTTGTCCAAAGATGATTATTCCTCTTGCTTACGATTCAGGCGGAGTTACTACATCAACAGTAACAGTTCCCTTAGTTGCAGCTTTAGGTCTTGGCTTAGCCAGTACGATACCTGGAAGAAGCCCATTAATTGACGGTTTTGGACTTATTGCATTTGCTAGCTTATGTCCAATTATTGCAGTAATGGCTTACGCACAGTTGACACAAATAAATACTCAAGAAAAACAACAGAAAAAAAAGTGAGGAAATTATGCAATTTAAATTGCTTATTGCCTTCGTAGAAGACTCTTCTACTGAAGCGGTTATGAAAGAAGCAAGACGTGCCGGAGCCACAGGAGCTACCATCATTAACAACGCTAGAGGTGAAGGTATTAAAAGACAACGGACTTTTTTTGGTATGCAGCTCGAAACTCAACGAGACGTTTTACTTTTTGTTGTTGAAGAGCATTTAGCAAGAAAAGTATTAGAACGTATAGCAAAAGTTGGCGGTTTTGATGAAGAACCGGGTAGAGGTATCGCTATTCAAATTGGCGTGGAAGATGCTGTAGGTGTTGCTCATCAAGTTGAACGATTAAAAGGTAAAGTAGAGGAAGAATTATGAGTCATAAAATAATCCAAGTAAAAGATGCAATGACCCAAGAAGGATATCAATTTGCAGAAGGAATGTTGACAGTTGCTGATGGCATAAAATTAGCTCATCAACACAAAGCAAAAGCAATAATTATTAATAAGCGTGATGAAAATGATGAATACGGAATAGTTATGCTTGCTGATATTGCTAAAGAAGTCATTGCAAAAGATAAATCCCCTGAACGCGTAAACCTATATGAAATTATGGCTAAGCCTGTTCTAAATGTTTCTTCATCAATGGATGTACGCTATTGCGCAAGACTTTTTGAGCGATTTGGAGTACATACTGCGCCAGTGATGGAAAATAATAAAATAGTAGGTATGGTTGATTATACAAATATGGTGTTAGCGCATTACAATGAAGAATAATGAAGTAAACTCTTAATTATGAATTTACTTCGGGTTTAGCTTTATACTGATATATCGCTCACTGCTTGATGGACAATAGGAACTTTTACTTGGAAACTACAGCCTTTCTCTACAGTTAAACATTTAATAGTTCCACCTAGCTTAGCATCAACTAAGTTATACACAATATTCATGCCTAAACCTGAACCACC
>JAGSHH010000082.1 GCA_023954655.1 Colwelliaceae bacterium | reverse complement strand
TGTAAAAATTGTTGAAGTTGGTCCTCGTGATGGCTTGCAAAACGAAAAACAATTTATCAATGCAGAAGATAAAATTAATCTCATTAATCAACTGACAGATGCAGGTTTAAAAACAATTGAAAGTGGTAGTTTTGTTTCACCCAAATGGGTACCACAAATGGCGACATCTACCGAAGTATTTAATGGTTTAACTCGCCATCATGATGTAACTTATGCGGCATTGACACCAAATATGAAAGGGTTTGAAGCCGCAGTTGCTGCAAAAGCTGACGAAGTTGCCATCTTTGGTGCCGCGTCTGAAGCCTTTAGTCAGAAAAACATTAACTGTTCAATTTCCGAGAGCCTTGAACGTTTTGAACCTATAATGGCTGCAGCAAAAAAAGCTAATATTCCAGTTAGAGGTTATGTCTCTTGCGTCATTGCTTGCCCTTATGATGGAAAAGTATCACCTGAACAAGTTGCTGATGTTGCAGAAAAATTATTTGAAATGGGCTGTTATGAAATATCTCTTGGTGATACTACAGGCGTTGGAACAGTTGCAAGTGTACAAGAAATGTTACAAGCCGTTAGTGCCCGAGTACCATCAGATAAGCTAGCGGTGCACTTCCATGATACCTACGGACAAGCGTTAACTAACATTTACACTGCCTTGCAAAATGGTATTTCTGTCATTGATAGTGCCATTGCTGGTTTAGGTGGATGTCCTTATGCTAAAGGCGCTTCTGGCAATGTTGCTACTGAAGATGTCGTTTATTTATTAAATGGTCTAAATATTAATACAAATATTAATTTTGATAAATTGTTAAAAGCTGGTTGGTTTATAAGCGATGTATTAGGTAAAGCACCAATTTCTAAAGTTTCTACTGCGTTTCGAGCGCAATAATAATCAAAAAGTTTTAAATTAAGGAGTATAAAATGGCCGGATTTGACAAAGTAGTGTCAAGCTATGAAGAAGCCATGGCAGGTCTTGAAAATAACATGACCATAATTTCAGGTGGTTTTGGCCTTTGTGGAATCGCTGAAAACCTAATCGCAGAAATTAAACGTAAAGGAACAAAAGGTCTTACCATGGTTTCAAACAACTGTGGAGTTGATGATTTTGGGTTAGGTGTATTATTACCAAATCGTCAAATTAAAAAAATTGTTGCCTCATACGTTGGCGAAAATGCAGAATTTGAACGCCAAATGATGAGTGGTGAACTAGAAGTAGAACTTACCCCTCAAGGTACTTTAGCTGAAAAAATGCGAGCTGGTGGTGCTGGAATTCCCGCTTTTTATACTGCTACAGGGTATGGAACTCCTGTAGCCGAAGGTAAAGAAGAACGAGAATTTAATGGTCGACATTATATTTTGGAACCTGCTATTACAGGTGACTTTGCCATTGTTAAAGCTTGGAAAGCCGACCGTTATGGAAACTTAGTATTTCGTAAAACAGCACGGAACTTTAATCCTTTAGCGGCAACTGCTGGTAAAATAACGGTTGTTGAAGTAGAAGAAATAGTTGAGCCGGGAGAGTTAGACCCCGATCAAATACATACGCCGGGTATCCATGTAAATCGTCTTATTCAAGGCACTTTCGAAAAACGTATTGAACAAAGAACTATCCGTTCAAGTGTCGAATAAGGAGAATATTATGGCTTTATCAAGAGAACAATTAGCTCAAAGAGTGGCGCAAGAATTAAAAGATGGATACTACGTTAACTTAGGTATAGGTATTCCCACATTAGTAGCTAATTATGTCCCAAGTGGTATGGAAGTAATGCTGCAGTCAGAAAATGGCTTACTTGGTATGGGACAATTCCCTACTGAAGAAGAAATAGATGCCGATTTAATTAATGCAGGTAAGCAAACAGTGACCATGGCAACAGGCGCTTCAGTTTTTGATTCTGCAGAATCATTTGCCATGATCCGTGGCGGTCATGTTGATTTAACGGTATTAGGGGCATTTGAAGTCGACGTAAATGGTAATATTGCTTCCTATATGATCCCTGGAAAACTAATAAAAGGTATGGGTGGCGCAATGGATCTAGTCGCAGGAGCTGACAATATTATTGTCACAATGACTCATGCGTCAAAACATGGTGTTTCAAAGTTACTTTCACGTTGTACATTACCTTTAACAGGAAAAGGTTGTATAAAAAAAGTATTAACAGATCTTGCTTTTATCGAAATAAAAGAAGGAAAATTTCATCTATTAGAACGTGCACCAGGTGTTTCTGTTGATGAAATAATTCAGTTAACAGAGGGTGAACTGGTCATTTCAGGGGAAATTCCTGAAATGCAATTTTAATCACTTACAGATTGTAAATTATTGTATATTCGAGTTTTTTACTTTATTTATGGTCAATGTCGCACAGTAAAAAATGCAATGTCTTAACAAATAGTTGCAATTTACTTTTATTTTGTTAATACTAAAAGTGACAAAGAAAAGGCAAGGTACGCGAAAACGTACTACGCAAAACCACCGGTCTAAGGATTTTATATATAATTTCTATGACAGCGGAGTCACCATGTTATTAGGTACATCCCGTGGTTTTTTCTTTTACTAACTCAATTTACTTATTAAGGTTATTAAAATGAAAAAATTATTACTAGTTTCTACAATTACTGCTTTAACACTGACGTCTGTTGTATCAGCACCAAAAGCTGAAGCTGCTAACATAGCCCAGAGCTTATGTGAGTATGTTGCCGCCGATGACAAGAAACGCATGCGCTCATTTTTAAAGGCGAATAAACTTAAAATTCGCAGTATCTTCGACGGTATTCAATGTAATGGTAAAAACCTGTTGGTCTTTGCATCTGATAGGGGTTCTAAAAAAACTGGCTCTTTGATGATTAATAAATTGCCCAAGAAAGTTGTTTCAGCTAACTTGGCACTTTTGCAAAGCGGATCGCAACCATTAATAGACGCTGCTAACAAACGCGTTAGTAGTTAAGTTATTTTTTAGTAGGCGTTATTTGTTTTTTTGCAATAAACTGTTTTACTAGTCAATAATTCTATGTCGATCTAAAAAGCCAGCTTTGCTGGCTTTTTCTTTTATACTTCAAATATTTAATCTAACTTTCCACAACAAATAATCATAATATTTTTCTGGTTTATCTCTATAAACGCATTACAATTAATTTATAGTAATGAGAATAAAAATTAATGTTAAAAAAATACAACAGTAAACATAGAAAAAATGCACTAATTTTAACGGGTGGTGGCGCAAGAGCAGCCTATCAAGTTGGTGTACTTTCCGCTATTAGCAAATTTAGTCCTCGACATCACCCAGTACCTTTTCCTATCATTTGTGGGACTTCCGCAGGAGCAATTAATACCACAGCATTAGCCTGTTATGCTTCTTGCTTCCAATTAGGCGTAAAAAAACTTGAATGGGTATGGAATAGCTTAAAAACGGATAGAATTTACCATAGTGACCCTTACAGAGTTTTTAGTCATATATTAAAAGGGGTTCTAGGCAGCTTTCAAGCTGATTATGCTAATAAAATCCCCCGTAGCTTACTCAATAATTCACCGCTTCGTACATTGCTTGATAGTGTCGTCGATTTTGATCGCATTGATAACAATATCTTAAAAGGATATTTATCAGCAGTATCGATTACTGCATCAAGTTACTCAAATGGCGATTCAATTAGCTTTTATCAATCAACTGAGTCTATAAAACCGTGGTATAGGGCAAAGAGAAGTGGTATTCCAACTCAAATTAATACCGAACATTTGTTAGCCTCAGCTGCAATCCCTTTAATTTTTCCATCAACGAAAATTAAAAGAAACCATTTTGGTGATGGCTCAATTCATCAATTATCCCCTTTGAGTCCTGCAATACACTTAGGAGGCGAAAAGTTATTTGTTGTTGGAGTTGAACAACCCAAAGAACCAATTCATATAAAAGAAAACAATCCTCACCCACCAACTACAGCGACAATCGCAGGACATTTACTCGATGGTATTTTTTCGGATACTTTACAAAGTGATCTCGAGAGAATGCATCGAGTTAATAATACTTTATCTTTAATTAACGATGATAAAAAGCAAAGCAATGAAGGACTGAAAAACATTGAATCATTAGTATTAAATCCAAGCCATGATTTCAACTCTATGGCTATTGATTACTATCATGAACTACCCTACTCGATTCGACTTTTGTTAAGAGGAATAGGCATCACTAATGATTCAGAGTCCAGTATTATTAGTTATTTACTTTTTGATAAAGCTTATTGTAAACAACTCATCAAGCTTGGCTTTGAAGATGCCCTTGAACAAGAATCAAAAATTAGGCAGTTTTTAGATTTATAAAAAGAATATTTTTAAAAAATAATTACCCGCCTTCTTGCATAAAGCGTTCAAAACGTTCTACTCGGCGCGGTTTACCTCTAACAACTAAGGTGTCTTGTACCTGCAGAACAACACTCTCATCAGGCTCTTCAATTTCATTTCCATCTCTTCGTAAAGCAACAACAACTACACGACGAGATTCTAAACTTAATGATTTAAGTGTTTGCCCTACGGCAAAAGAGTTTTCAGTTAAAATAATGGCATTAGCAAATTCGATACGATCAATAGCATCTGGGCTCATATCAGTATGCTCACCTTGAAAAAAGCCATGAAGATGATTGTAGTGATTCTTACGTTCTTTTTGCACTCTTTTCATAATACGAGAAAAAGGCACACCTGTTAACGACAATACATGTGAAACCAACATCAGACTGCCTTCCAAACTTTCAGGAACAACTTGATTAGCTCCAGCTTCTTGTAAGGCATCCAATTGATCATCATTACGAGTTCGCACTAAAATAGGTACATCTGGTGACAGTGAGCGCACTTTTTGAATAACATCGATTGACTGTTTATCTTGCCCAAATGCAATTACCACTAATCTTGCTGAAGACAAGTGAGCAGCTTCTAATAGTTCATTTTGACGAGATGAGCCAAATAATACATTTTCCCCAGCTTCTCTCGCTTTTGTTGTACGCAGTGGATCAATATCTATAGCAACAAAGTCAATTGATTCTTGTTTTAAAAATCGACTAACAGTTTGTCCAATACGACCAAAACCGCAAATAATAACATGGTCTTTTAGCTCATCATTAGATGGGAGTGTTGTTAGGTCTTGTGTGTCTATTTCTTTTTCATTGCTCAGCCATAATCCTATTTGTCTAGCGTGATCAATCATATATGGAGTGATTGCCATACTAATAACACCTACACCTAACAATAATGATGCTACATCAAGCGGTAAAATATTAATTTGAGTTGCTAGTGCAATAAGAACAAAACCAAACTCTCCCATTTGTGCCAACATAATAGCAGAGGCCCAAGCATCTTTAGTTTGCTCACCTGCTTTTGTTGCTAAATACTTAATCACTAGTATTTTAACCAGCATGAAGCCTATTAATAAACTGACCATAGTAAATGGCGATGCAAATAGTACGGCCAAATTTAATTTCATGCCTACAGTAACAAAAAATAGACCTAATAAGATATCACGATAAGGTCTAATATCAGCTTCAAGTTGATGTTTATATTGGCTTTCACCAAGCATCATACCGGCTAGAAAAGCTCCTAATGCCATAGACAAACCAAACCATTGCGTTAATGCAGATGCTACCAAAGTGACTAATAAGGTTGTTAAGACAAAGAGTTCATCCGTTCTTACTTGCGCAACTAAGTTGAATAGTCGTGGAAGAACCCATTTACCTACCGAAAGTAAAATCCCAACAACAAAAATCCCTTTCACCAAAGCAAAAAGTAAAGCAACAATCATTGAAGTATCTGATTCTTGGGCAAACATAGGAATAATGATTAATAACGGAACTACCGCTACATCTTGAAAAAGTAAAACAGCAACAGAAATTTGCCCAGACTTTCGCTTCATTGCTCCAGTTTCACTGAGTTGTCTAATAACAATCGCCGTTGAAGAAAGCGCTAAAATACCACCTATCACTAATGAACTTGCAAAGGTTTGTCCTAAAAACAAAGCAATGATCATAAATATCAATAATGAAATACCGACCTGTAAACTACCTATTGCAACCACGAGATGTCGCATCGCCATTAATTTAGGTAATGAAAACTCTAATCCTAGCGTAAATAATAAAAAGACAATGCCAAGCTCGGCAAAATGGTCATAATCAACGTGTTCTTGTGCTAGCGCGAAACCATGCTCACCAACTAACATTCCCGCTACTAAGTATGCGAGGATAGCTGGAAGGTGTAATCGTCTAAAAAGCCAAACGATCAAAACGGCACTGGTAAGGATTGCTAAAATTTCAAGATGACTAGTCACAAAAAACCTAATAAAAAGATAAACTAATATAATAATAACCTAATTATATCTGATAAGTTTAAAGTTATTGTTAATAATACAAAAAACTTATCCGGCAACTCTATGCCGACATATTTATGACAACTACTTAATTTCTCCAGTCTTTTTATATATAAAGCGTATATTTTTTCATAATAGACTGAAATAATTAACAAAATAATTGAAGGCATAATATTTGCAATCTTCACATCAATAGCTATATAGAGGTGAACATATGCAAACTTTAAACTTAGTTGAAAATTCGAATGTGGATTTCAATGCATTTAAGTTATTTGATACTCGAGATCATGAAGATAATTATCGAAAGCTTGCTTTGACTGAGCAGTTACAAACAAGTTTAGAGTTGAATGCCTTATTAAATATATTTGCAATGGAAGCATCAAAACATGTTGATTTTTCAGGTTTATACTTTAAAAAGGGTAACATTTCAGCAGCGGTTAGAGGTAGCAAACCAGGTAAGAAAGAACGCCTTTTTGAATTAAAAATTAACAATGAATATATAGGAACATTAACCTATACACTTAACTCACCTATCAGTTTAACAAGTAATAAAACACTTAAAGAGCTTCATCAATTAATAATTCATCCAATAAATAATGCCATAAAATATCAACAAGCAATAAAACTAGCTATGCAAGACAGTTTAACGGGGTTAGGCAATCGTCGATACTTTGACGAGCAACTTAAACGAGCTATGCATCATGCAAATAGGCAACGAACAAAAGTTGGCCTGATGGTTTGTGATCTAAATAAATTTAAAGTGATAAACGACACATATGGCCATAATGTTGGTGATGAAATATTAGTAAACTTTGCCCAAGCATTAAGAGATTCTGTAAGAGACTCTGATAGTATATTTAGATTTGGCGGCGACGAATTTGTCATCATTGTTGAAGACGCTAGTGAGAATTCTTTATTAATCATAGAGGAAAGAATTACTCAGGCGCTCATTTTAAATAGCTTATTAGCTAAGTATCAAGTTACTTGTGCTTTGGGTTTCACTTTTATGAATCGAGCAGATAATCAAACGAGTTTTTTTGAACGAGCAGATAGTTTGTTGTATCGCCAAAAGGTTGCATCACATAAGGCTTTATCTTTAATTTAAATATTGTTTGTGTGAACTAACCATCAAGCAAATTTTTTAATGCCGCTTTTCTCTCATTTGGAGTTGTGCCTATGAGCAAGCGGCAAAATCTTACCGCATAAGAAAACTTAGTACTCCCTACATTTACAACGACTTCTTTAAAGTAATCTTCTGGAATAAAAAAGGCTTGAGCATAATGAAGAATAGCATCATCAATAGATGGGTATTCAATACCATCAAAAATAAAGCTTTCTTTGACTTCCCATTTTAGTTCTTCAATATTTAATCCATCGATCACTAATGGCCAACCATTAAAGTTAACTCGTTTTTTAGCGACTTCAAACATAAACCATGCGCTACGTTGAAACCCCTCAAAATTGCCATTTTCAAATTGGCTATTTGCTAACTCTTCTTGTGTCCAATTAACTCCAATAGCGAGATCTTTTTGATACTTTTTAATTAGGTAACTCTTTACTTCTTTAAATACTAACCAAATCGATGAGGCCTTACTTTTATTAGCTGGAACATAACACTCATTACAACAATACAAACTTAATGAAGGGTGAATACAATTGACTATGAAATTATTAACTTGGGGAAAAGAAAAATATTTAGCTGCAGGTTCTTGGCAAAACCAGCAGCAATTTCGATATTGAAAAGGAGTTTCAATTAAAGGATGACCTAGTTGCATTATTACTTACGTTTTTTTTTGGCCGATTTGATTTTCTTACCTTTTTTAGCTTTGCCTTTTATAACTTTTAAAGCAGATTTTTCACGTTTTCTTTCAACGTCCTGATTTTTATCTTGAGTTGCTTGATAACGATTTTTCTTAACCTTTTGCTCTTCTTGCTCTTGGTACTGTTGAGGCAATGGTCGAGTTAATTCATAACCGGGAACAATAATACGTTCAAATTTTCTTTCAATAAGATCTTCAATATTTTCAAGAAAACGTTCATCTTTAGGGCTAACAAGAGAAATTGCTGACCCTGATTTTCCTGCACGTCCTGTACGACCTATTCTATGAACATAATCTTCTGCTAAAAATGGTAAATGAAAGTTAACCACGTAGGGTAAATCAGCGATATCAAGGCCACGTGCGGCAACATCAGTTGCAACTAAAACCCGAACAGAGCCATCAATAAACTGCTCCAATGCTTTATTTCTAGCACCCTGTGTTTTATCGCCATGGCATAGCGCCGCTTTAATTCCGTCAAGTTTTAACTCTTTAGCTAAAATATTCGCGCTTTCTCTAGTTCCAGCAAAAACAAGTACCTGTTTCCAGTTATTTACACCAATAAGTTCTGAAAGCAATTCCCTTTTACGTTGTTCACTAACCCAATAAACAGACTGCTTCACTTTTCCTGAAGTTGTATTTTGTTTCGCCACCTCAATAGTTTTAGGTGTTTTAAGGATTTGTTTAGCTAAGCCTTTCACCTTATTTGAAAAGGTTGCTGAGAACATTAACGTTTGATGTTTATTTTTAATCAAAGGTAAAATACGTTCAATTTCAGTTAAGAAACCCATATCTAACATACGGTCCGCTTCATCTAGCACTAAATAGTTAACTTGAGACAAATCTATGTTGCGAAGGGCTAAATGCTCTAATAATCGTCCAGGGGTTGCCACTAATATATCAAGGCCTTCTTTTAACAGCTTAGTTTGACCAGGCATATTAACCCCACCAAATATTACGCCAGACTTAATCGACATAAATTGGCTGTAAGTCTCAATATTTTTAGCAACTTGCGCGGCTAATTCACGCGTTGGAGTTAAAATTAATGCTTGTAAATTACCACTCGCATTGTTGTTAGCTATGGCATCTAAAATCGGCAAGGTAAATGCTGCAGTTTTACCAGTGCCTGTTTGCGCACTAGCAAGTAAATCAGATCCTGAACGAATAACAGGAATAGCGCGCTGTTGTATAGGGGTTAAGTTTTTATAACCACACCCTTTTACCGCTTTTAACAACTCGGTCGACAAACCAATAGAATCTACACTCACACTATCACCTGAAATTACACTTACATTAAATTGCCGCGGATTATACCAGTCTTAATCTTAATATACATAAATCACTTCCTTATTATTTACACATTTCCTGACGATTCCTTGAACATTTATACATTACATTAAATTTAGTGATTAGAAACAAGGACGTTTACCCGATGCTATTACAAAAATTAATGAGTTTAGTGTTAATCATTAAACAAAAAAGCTGGCAAAAAAAGCCAGCTTCGTCTTTAAAAATAGATCACTTATCAAGAGTAATTACAGAACACAAAACAACAAAAAAGTCGGCAATTGAATTAGAGATAATTAATTTCGAGGATTTACCCAGATAAATTAGACTTTAATTATCTTGCCAAACCCCTTTAGTTAAATGAAATTGCTTGTGTTCTTGTTCATTGGGTTTATATTCAGGAAGTTGTCCTAAAGAATGCTGGTTATTATAGTTTTTAACTACACTAACAATCACCTTAGTTAATAAAAATAATGCTGATACGTTTAATATGGTCATAAGTCCAGTGGAAAGATCTGCTAATGCAATCACTTCAGGTAAACTTGCTACAGATCCAAAAACTAACATAGCTAAAAATCCAATACGTAAAAACCAATGTCCTAATCGATTATCCAGCTTCAAGTATTTTAAATTATTTTCTGCATAAGCAAAGTTAGCAACAATAGAAGTAAAAGCAAAAAGCATAATGGCGATAGTAATAAAATCACTTCCCCAGTCTCCTACTTGAAAAACTAACGCTTGTTGAGTCAACTGAATACCTTGAATTTCTCCTGATGCTCCATCAAATAATAAGATTAAAAATGCAGTACAAGAGCAAATAACAATCGTATCAAGGAATACCGCTAACATTTGAATATAGCCTTGCGAAACAGGATGAGGTGGATAAGCTATTGCAGCTGCTGCAACATTCGGCGCACTCCCCATACCTGCTTCATTTGAATACAAACCTCTTTTAACCCCTTGAACAATTGCAGCACCAACTAATCCACTACCTGCTTCTTTTAAACCAAATGCGGAAGCAAAAATATCTGCAACAATAGCAGGGATCGCTTGAATATTAAGGCCGATGACGACAATACAAACCAATAAATAAGCCACTCCCATAATTGGCACAGTTAACTCAGCGAAACGCGCAATATTTTTTAAACCTCCAAAAATAATCATTGCGGCAAATAGTGTAATAACAATACCTGTTGTTAGTGGTTCTATCCCATAGGAACCATGAAAAGCATCAGTGATTGAATTGGCTTGTACTGAACTAAAAACAAATCCATAGCCAAAAAATAAACATAATGAAAAAGCGATAGCTAAGGTTTTATTTTGCAACCCCTTACTCATATAATAAGCAGGTCCACCACGAAAATTACCGAGGTTATCCTTTTCTTTATAGAGTTGGCCTAAAGTACTTTCAGCAAATGCAGTTGCCATTCCTACCAAAGCGATGAGCCACATCCAAAAAACAGCTCCCGCTCCCCCTAAAGAAATAGCGACAGCTACCCCCATTAAGTTTCCCGTACCTACACGAGCTGCGAGAGATGTACATAAAGCTTGAAATGAAGAAATTCCATGAGGATTTGTTTTACGACTAGATTTCAATAAAACAAACATGTGTGAAAACTTGGTAAGTTGTACTCCTCTAAGTTTTATCGTAAACCAAATACCACAACCGGTAAGAAGATAAATAAGAATACTGCCCCATAAATACCCATTAATAGTTCCTACCCACTGTTCAATCAATTGAATCTCCTTAAGGTTTTTTATTTATCTTAGAGCGTGTTGAGCTTTGGTGTATATTTTTGCAGCAGTTCATTTGATATTTAAACAAGGCAGAGCATATGCCGTGTGGTTATTCCCCATAAATAGGCGATAACGTAGTAGAAATATCAAATGGGCGCTGTCCTTCGGATTCGTTTAAACGTAATTTATTCTATGTTGTAGCTCATTTATATAGAATAATTATATCTCAATCGTTACGCCTCGATTAAATCACGTTTAATTCGAACCACATTTATACCACAAAGATCAACACACTCTAAGCTAATGAGGGGTATAAATGAAGTAAACATCCTTTACCTAAGAAGGTTAAATGATAACAAGGCTCAACATCATCACCCTTTTGATTTGTTTTTTCTAATATTCCTTTTTCTATTAGAAACTCTAACATCGAAGCAGATAACTCCTTTCTTTTCACTTTTGCTGCAATATCAACACGAGTTGCAACACCTTTAAATGAATAAATAGCCTTCATTACTATAGCTTCAGCGTCTGTAATCTTAGGGAGTGAACCTTCATAGTGCGGATATTGTTTATCAATAAATTTTCCTGCAATTCTTTTATATGAAGCTTGAATAGCTTTAATATCATCTTCTTTATCACCTGTTATAGTATAAGAATGAAATACACCCGCTTCTTTGATTAAATAATCTACTTTAGATAAAAAAATAGGGATCCCACAATCTTGAGCAACATGATAAAAGCCTGTTTTCCATTTATCAGACTTGCCTCTCGTTCCTTCAGGAGTAAAGAGGAAAAAAACTTTTTCATTTTTTTGTTTAGCAACAAAAGCTTTTATTAGTTCAACTTGCCCCTTACCTTTTGAAGAACGATCAATTGGCATAGCTCCCAACCACATCATAAAACTTCCAATAAGAGGAAGGTGGCACCAACTATCTTTTATTGAGAAGTATATTTTAATATCTTGTAAAATAGCCGACCCAAGTGCGTAAAGAAAATCCCAGTTGGAGGTATGCGGGGCTGCGATAGCAACTCCTGCACCTTGAGGGCTCGTTTTAGTTACCGTCCAACCAGCTAATTTAAACCAAACAGAAAAAATAGATTTCAAAAAATATTTAGTAAAAACACCATCAAAAATTGTTTTTTCTCGAATATTTAATATTTTTTTATTCATAAGAACATCACTTAACGCAGTATTATGACAAACAGGTAAGACAAGTTAGAAGAGCTTTAAATATAGCACACTTATACAAATAAATAAGATAAAAAAACCCATAATAAACATTATGGGTTTTTGGTTTTGGAAGATAACTAAAGTTATTAAGAAAGTGCTTTAGATATTTTTTCTACTGAATCTTTCGCATCACCAAACAGCATTTGGCTATTATCTTTAAAGAACAATGGGTTTTGAACGCCAGCGTAGCCAGTATTCATTGAGCGTTTAAAAACAACCACTTTTTTAGCATGCCAAACTTCTAATACTGGCATACCAGCTATAGGGCTATTAGGATCTTCTTCAGCAGCTGGATTTACCGTATCGTTAGCACCAATGACTAAAACAACATCAGTATCGGTAAAATCATCATTTATTTCATCCATCCCTAAAACGATATCATAAGGTACTTTAGCTTCAGCTAATAACACATTCATATGACCAGGTAAGCGACCTGCAACAGGATGAATACCAAAACGAACATCAATTCCTTTACTGATTAATTTTTGCGTTAATTCATAAACAGGATATTGAGCTTGTGCTACAGCCATGCCATAACCAGGAGTAATAATGACAGATTTTGCTTGAGATAAAATATCAGCAACATCTTCAGCTTGTGTTTCAACATGCTCACCATAATCTTTATCGTTATCTACGACGACTTCAGTGCCAAAACCACCCGCAATAACACTGATAAATGAACGATTCATTGCCTTACACATAATATACGACAATATCGCTCCTGAAGATCCAACAAGCGCACCTGTTACAATTAATAAGTCATTGTTTAGCATAAAGCCTGCTGCTGCTGCTGCCCAACCTGAATATGAATTAAGCATTGAAACAACTACTGGCATGTCAGCTCCACCGATAGATGCAACAAGATGCCAACCAAAGACGAATGCAATCGCTGTCATTAAGTATAAAGCTGAATCACCTCCACCATTTTGAACAAACACGACCATTAAAATAAATGAAACAACACCTGCTGCTAAATTCAATTTATGACGATGAGGCAACATTAGTGCAGCAGAATTAATGACACCACGTAATTTACCAAAAGCGACAATAGAACCAGTAAATGTAACAGCGCCAATAAATACACCTAAAAATACTTCTACTAAGTGAATATTGACAGCCATTTGCTGGGCGTCAGTAAAAGCAAGATGATCACTATGCCCCATACCAAAATAGCTATTAAAGCCAACAAGAACAGCTGCTAAACCTACAAAGCT
>JAGSHH010000133.1 GCA_023954655.1 Colwelliaceae bacterium | reverse complement strand
AGTAAAACACTCAAGTATTACTTGAGTTATTACTCGAATATGACTAGAATACTTGAGTAATGTAGTCAGGTATTCATTTGACTATTTTGTAGGGTTATGTAAAATTGCGCGGCAATTTCACAGGGGTTATTAATGAAACTTACATCTAAAGGCCGATATGCCGTAACAGCTATGCTTGATGTTGCTATTCATGCATCAACAGGCCCAGTTTCTTTAGCAGATATCTCTGTTCGTCAGGGAATATCATTATCCTATTTAGAACAATTATTTTCTCGTCTTCGTAAAAATGGTTTAGTTAATAGTATTCGTGGGCCAGGTGGTGGATACCGCTTAGGTAAGTGCTCAGCTCAAATTGCTGTAGCAGATGTTATTAGTGCGGTAGATGAGAGTGTAAATGCCACCAAATGTGGCGGTAAAGGCGATTGCCAATCGGGCAATCAATGCTTAACTCATAATTTATGGGAAGGGTTAAGCCAAAGGATTGAAGAATTTTTACAAGGTATTACTTTGTCTGAGCTCGTTGAAGAAAGTAATGTCAAAATGGTGTCTCAAAGACAAGATAATCAGCAAAAGGTGAAGGAGTCTAAACACTCATTAGAAACCTTAATTGCGACCACAAATATAGTACATGACTGTTAACGCAGTAATTTTTTAAGTTGGAGAAAGTTAGCCAAATGAAGCTTCCTATTTATTTTGATTATTCAGCTACAACACCTGTTGATAAACGTGTTGCTGAAAAAATGATGCAATACATGACCACTGATGGTTTTTATGGCAACCCTGCCTCTCGTTCTCACAAATTTGGTTGGCAAGCCGAAGAAGCTGTAGATATTGCTCGTAACCAAATTGCAGAATTAATTAATGCCGATCCTCGTGAAATTGTTTTCACTTCTGGTGCTACTGAGTCTGATAACTTAGCCATTAAAGGTGCAGCCAATTTTTATAATAAAAGAGGCAAACACATCATTACTTGTAAAACTGAACACAAAGCAGTTTTAGATACTTGTCGTGAGTTAGAACGTCAAGGGTTTGAAGTGACTTACCTTGATCCAGAAGAAAATGGACTAATTGATTTAAATAAACTTGAATCTGCGATGCGTGATGACACGGTACTAGTGAGCATTATGCATGTGAATAATGAAATTGGTGTTATTCAAGATATCGCTGAAATTGGTGAAATGTGTCGTTCACGAAAAGTTATTTTTCATGTAGATGCTGCCCAAAGTGTTGGTAAGATCCATCTCGATATGCAATTGCTTAAAGTAGATTTATTATCTATTTCTGCACATAAAATGTATGGACCAAAAGGCATTGGGGCGTTATATGTTCGTCGTAAGCCTCGCATTCGTTTAGAAGCACAAATGCACGGTGGTGGGCACGAACGTGGTATGCGTAGTGGTACATTAGCAACACATCAAATTGTTGGAATGGGTGAAGCTTGTCGTATTGCAAAAGAAGAAATGGCACAAGATTTAGCACATGTAACAAAAATGCGTGACCGACTATGGACTGGTTTGAATAACATGGAACAAGTGTTTATTAATGGTGATGCTGATAAACGTTATCAAGGTAATCTCAATGTGAGTTTTAACTTTGTTGAAGGTGAATCATTAATCATGGCACTTAAAGACTTAGCGGTATCATCGGGGTCTGCTTGTACATCAGCAAGTTTAGAACCATCGTATGTTTTACGTGCTTTAGGTCTGAATGATGAAATGGCACACAGTTCAATTCGTTTTAGCTTTGGTCGCTTTACCACTGAAGAAGAAATTGATTACGCAATTGAAATTATTCAAAAATCAATCGGGCATTTACGTGATATGTCACCACTTTGGGAAATGTTCAAAGATGGTATTGATTTAGATTCGATTGAATGGGCTGCACACTAAGCAACCCTTTTAAAAATAAATTAAATTTTTAGTAGCAAATTTGCTGCTAAAAAGTAGGAGAAAATAACATGGCTTATAGTGAAAAAGTAATCGACCATTATGAAAACCCGCGTAATGTTGGCTCTATGGATAAAAATGATCCAAATGTAGCTACAGGTATGGTTGGCGCACCAGCTTGTGGTGACGTAATGAAACTACAATTAAAAATAAGTGATGAAGGCATTATTGAAGATGCTAAATTTAAAACTTATGGTTGTGGTTCTGCAATTGCTTCAAGTTCATTGGTTACCGAATGGGTAAAAGGAAAATCTATTGATGAAGCAGGTGAAATTAAAAACACCGCTATTGCTGAAGAATTAGCTTTACCACCTGTAAAAATTCATTGTTCTATTTTAGCTGAAGACGCTATTAAAGCTGCAATTGAAGATTATCGTTCAAAGAATGATTAATAGGTAGGACGTTTCATGAGTGTAACTATGACGTCTGCGGCGTCTGATCGCGTAAAAAGCTTTATCGATAATCGTGGTAAAGGACTTGGCTTACGTTTAGGTATAAAAACAACTGGTTGTTCAGGCCTAGCGTATGTACTTGAATTTGTTGATGACCTTAATGAAGATGATACAATGTTTTCAATTAATGACGTGAATATTATTATCGATGGTAAAAGCTTAGTTTACTTAGATGGAATTGAGTTAGATTTTGTTAAAGAAGGTTTAAACGAAGGTTTTAAATTTACCAACCCAAATGCTAAAGGTGAATGTGGTTGTGGTGAAAGCTTTAATGTATAATCGCAGGCCTATTGCTTGACGATATCAGTAAAGTTTGTCTTTTTTTAGCGAGTTGTTGTTGTGAATTATTTTGAAATTTTTGGCCTAGAAGAAAAGTTTTCTGTTGATTTAGACCAATTAACAGAACGTTTTCAAGCGATTCAAAAAAGTGTTCATCCAGACCGTTTTGCGCATGCATCTAGTCAAGAACAATTACTCGCGGTTAAAAAATCTACCGCCGTCAATGACGCTTACCAAACATTAAAAAAACCAATAAAACGTGCAGAATATATCTTAAGTTTACGTGGTGTAGAAATACCCAATGAACAAGTGACATTTAGCGATAACATGTTTTTGATGCGACAAATGGAGCTTCGAGAAATGTTAGCTGAAGTTAAGTTTGCCGATGATGTAGACGCTGCCGTTTTTGAAGTGACTCAAGTACTAGAAATAGAATTTGAGCAGCTATTTAAAGCAATGCAAGTTTTGTTATTTGAGAATTCAGAATCATCAAATAAAGAAGCATGTGAAAATTTAAGAAAACTAAAGTTTTATCAAAAACTTCACCTAGAATTAGATCGTTTAGAAGACCTTTTGTTCGACGATTAAATTAATCAACCATATTTGAAAATACGAGCCCCACATGGCGTTACTACAAATTGCAGAACCGGGTCAAAGTACTGTCCCTCATGAACATCGTCTTGCCGTAGGTATTGATCTTGGAACTACAAATTCACTTGTTGCTACTGTAAAAAGTGGTTTGTCTGAAACAATAGTCGATAGCAACGGAGACGACATTCTTCCTTCTGTTGTTAGTTACCAAAAAGATGAAATATTAGTCGGTAATAAAGCTAAAGCACTCGCGATTATTGATCCTGAAAATACCATTGTTTCAGCTAAACGATTAATTGGTCGTTCACATACTGATATTCAAAAAAAATATCACTCATTGCCTTATCAGTTTTGTGGTGATGAAAATCATCCAAGTTTTGTAACTCGCTCGGGTAAAATTAATCCCGTTCAAGTTTCTGCTGAAATATTAAAAACGTTAAGTCAACGAGCACAAGACGCCTTAGGTGGTGAACTTACCGGTGTTGTGATCACTGTTCCAGCATATTTTGATGATGCACAGCGCCAAAGTACTAAAGATGCAGCAACACTTGCTGGTGTAAATGTTTTACGTTTATTAAATGAACCTACAGCTGCTGCAGTGGCATACGGTTTAGACAATGAACATGAAGGTCAACAAGAAGGTATTATCGCTGTTTATGATTTAGGTGGTGGAACCTTTGATATTTCTATTCTTAGATTAAATAAAGGCGTATTTGAAGTATTGGCTACGGGTGGCGACTCTGCATTAGGCGGCGATGATTTTGATGTTGCTATTGTAGATTATTTGATTGAACAAGCTAATTTACAACGTCCATTATCGCCATCAATGGAACGCCAATTACTAGACCAAGCATGTAAAGCAAAAGAAGCTTTAACTCTTTCTAACTCTTACCAAGTGGTTTTAACGTTAGCTGAAAATGAACAATGGTCTACTGATATTTCTAAAGAGCAGTTCGAATTATTAATTAAGCCACTTGTAAATAAAACACTTAGAGCTTGTCGTCGTGCATTAAAAGATGCTGATATTGAAGTATGTGCTGTTAAAGAAGTGGTAATGGTAGGTGGTTCAACACGTGTACCGTTAGTTAGAGCTGAAACTGAAAAGTATTTTGATAAAACACCATTAACATCTATTGATCCAGATAAAGTTGTTGCCATTGGTGCAGCCATACAAGCAGACATTTTAGCGGGCAATAAACCTGATAATGACATGCTTTTACTTGATGTGATCCCGTTATCATTAGGTTTAGAAACCATGGGTGGGCTTGTCGAAAAAGTGATTTCTCGAAATACCACTATTCCTGTTGCAAAAGCACAAGAGTTTACCACGTTTAAAGATGGTCAAACGGCTATGGTAATTCATGTTTTACAAGGTGAACGTGAGTTAGTTGATGATTGCCGTTCATTGGCGCGCTTTGAATTACGAGGCATTCCTGCAATGACAGCAGGGGCTGCACATATACGTGTAACCTTTAAAGTAGATGCTGATGGCTTGCTTGAAGTATCTGCGATGGAAAAATCTACAGGTGTTGAAGCTAGTATAGAAGTTAAACCTTCATTTGGCTTAGCAGAAGATGAAATAACGAAAATGCTCAAAGCTTCGATGACAAATGCCACTGAAGACATGCAAGCGAGAATGTTGAAAGAACAACAAGTTGAAGCTGCACGTGTTATTGAGTCAGTTCAATCGGCATTAAATACCGATAGTCATTTATTATCTGAACAAGAGAACTTGGTTATTAATGAAGCTATCTCAAGTTTAGCGAAAATAACTCAAGGTACTGTGGTTGAAGATATAGAAAAAGCGATTGAAAAATTGAATCACCATACTGCAACATTCGCAGAGAAAAGAATGGATGCTTCGATTAAAACAGCATTATCTGGCCAAACAGTTGATAATATTTAGTCAATTATTGACGTGAAACTGAAATAGATTTTAAAGATTTAATAGAGAATAAAGATGCCAAAAATAATAGTATTACCTCATGAAGAACTTTGCCCTGATGGCGCAGTATTAGAAGCCGAGACAGGCGAAAGTGTGTTAAATGTTGTATTAAAAAATGACATTGGTTTAGAGCATGCTTGTGAAAAGGTATGTGCATGTACTACATGCCATGTTGTTATTCGTGAAGGATTTGATTCATTAGAAGAAAGTGATGAATTAGAAGATGATTTACTCGATAAAGCCTGGGGATTAGAACCTGATTCACGTTTAAGTTGCCAAGCACTCGTAGCAAATGAAGATTTAGTGGTAGAAATTCCTAAATATACTGTGAATATGGTGTCTGAAAATCACTAATTGATTTTTAATCAATCTTGATAAAAGGGTAATGACAGGTGATGTTATTACCCTTTTTTGTTCCTTTTTCGAAAAAACTAAATATTGTCTATTGATAATATAGTGATTTTTTAATTTATCACTACTACTGTACTTCATTTTATAAATGTTTTGTCGACTTAAGATTATAATTTGAGTGACACAAATGTTAATCAAATGTAATATTCAGAACAATATTTGAATATTACATTTTATTAACATACAAAGGAATGTTTGTGAAACCCCTCTTTTTATATCTAATTTCATTGGTTTTTTTTGCCAATTCTTTAAGTGCATCTGCTACAGAGAAAACTAACAATTATCACGCTAAAAATAATTTTGTTTATAACAATACAGAGACTGATTATTTCACCTATAGCAAAGTTAATGCGATAAATGCCAAGGAAAATCAACAAGAAAAATTAAAAGTAATTGTTGAGTTTCAAGCAGAGCCGTTGATTAAAACACGTTTAAGTTTATCGAGTATTAATAAGAGTAAAGTTAGTTTATCGGGTGTTAAGAAAAATAAAGCCAGTTACATGAGTGTGTTACAGTCAAAGTTGGCGCTTATTAAAAATGAACAAATTGACGTTCTAAGAGCCGTGAAGTTAAAAGGAATAGCCCAAACATACGAACGAAAATTTAACTATTTATATAATGGTGCTTCATTAACGATAAATAAGTCGATGCTTAATGAACTTAAGGGTATTTCAGGTATAAAAAAAGTTCATATTGTGCGAGATAAGGCTATTCAACTTCACGATAGTACTTCCCTAATACAAGCTGATCAGGTTTGGAATTTAAAAGATAACGAAGATAGTAACATCACAGGAAAAGGCGTAAAAGTTGCGATACTCGATACAGGTATCGATTATACTAGAACTGAGCTTGGCGGTTGTTTTGGTGCTGATTGTCGTGTTGTAGATGGTTACGACTTTATGAACGATGATGATGATCCTATGGATGATCAAGGGCACGGAACACACGTAGCTGGTATTGTTGCCGCAAATGGTGAATTAAAAGGCGTAGCACCAGACGCAATATTATATGCGTATAAGATATGTGATCATTTTTGTCCTACCGACGGCACGATTGCCGCCTTAGAAAAAGCAATTGACCCTGATGGGGATCCAAGTACTGATGATGGCGTGGACATCATCAACATGAGTATTGGTGGTCCAGGTGGCCTTGATGATCCTTTAACAGTCGCGGTAAATAATCTTGCCGATGAAAATGTCTTAGTAGTTATATCAGCAGGTAATGAAGGCGATGGCGCGATGACCGTAACTTCTCCTGGAAACGCTGAGAGAGCCCTGACAGTCGCTTCTACAAAAAAAGATGATACTATCGCTTCATACAGTTCTCGCGGTCCAATATTAAGTGAAACATTTCAAAAACCTGAAATAGCTGCACCGGGTTCAGATATTTCTTCATTAGCGATAGGCAGTGGCAATGTTTCATTGTCAGGTACGTCAATGGCCGCTCCACATGTGGCAGGTGCGGCAGCACTGGTAAAACAGCGATATCCTGAATTAACCGGTCAAGAAATTAAAAGGCTTTTAATCAACAATACCGACACACTTGATTACCCTTTTGCAACGGCGGGCTCTGGTCGGCTAAATGTACTAAAAGCGGTGGAAGCTAAAGTATTAACCAATCAAAGTTATTTATTATTTGAACGATTAGATCGAAGTACAACTGAAATTACAATTGAAGGCTCAATTGGCCTGACGAATATTTCAAATGAAGAACAGAGTATTACATTAGACTTTACTAACGAAACAGTAGGAATAACGTATTCTATCCTTGAGGGAGAGGAAATTACCTTAGCCGCTAATCAAACAACAACAATAACGGTTTCATTACTGATTGATACAGAGACATTAGCGTACACAGAATCTTTCTTACACAAAGCGAATCTCAACATAACGAGTGATACTTTTACATCAGCTGTACCAATTCTTATTTTTGATGCTATCAAATTAGATTGGGATATTGATCAATACAGTGACAGCGTCTGGATTCATAATAAAGATACAGGCAAGAGTCGAACGATAAAATACGAAGAAAATGGTAGTGAATATATTTTACCGGGTGATTACTTTTTCTCAAGCTTTGTGAATTATGGTGATAGTTATGCTGTTGTAGTGAAAGAATTAAGTGATGTTAGTCAGGATACTGAAGTTTCTGTTACCCAAGCGGAAGCAACTCATAAAATTCAAATTTCAGAGTTTACTGATCATCTAGGTGTTACCAAAAGCATTGATGATTTATACGGCGGCGGTACCTACGTTGAAGTGGCATACCCAGAAAATCTTGAACGACAGTTTCACTTTTGGACGTGGCAAGACAGTGGTTATTTTAGTCGTTATCCAGTTTATGTTTCAGATATTCCTGATGGTTTAGAGTTTAACTTTTCATTTTTAGCAGGCGATAAGAATACGCAGAGTGATGATTATCATGCTTATATTTATACGGAATCGCTATCTGAAATAAATGAAGATATGTCGTTTGACATCGATGGTATGTCTGAAAAGCAAGTTATGTTTGATGTTATTGTTCCTGACTATTACGAAGAAATCATGAATTGGAGACTAATAAATATTTTAGAAGTTGATCCTTATCATTGGCCAGAAGGATGGACAAGATATGCTTATTGGCTTGAAGGGCCTTCGGCACAAATGAATTCAGATCAAGTTGATATAAATGAAGGTGCATTTAAGTTGACCCTACACGGTAATGAATTTTCAAATGACAGATTTGGATATTATGAGCTAAGGGTTGGCGAAGGTTGGCCTAATCACTATGAGTCTGGAAGAATTAAGTTTGAAGAACAAGGAGACTATAGTATTTATGCTAATAGTTTCCAATTAAGTCAATCGGTCGAATATGTTGAAGAAGATAGTTACCGTGTCGCCGGAGAAGGTACTTTTCCAAGCATGAACGTGAACTGGGATGATTCTTATATTTCATTAGATGGTTGGCTATTTGGTCATAAAAGTAACAAAGTTGGAGTACAACAATTTAAGCGTTGGCTATTGGTTTGTGATGACTTTGTGATAAAACAAATTGAAGAGTTCAATTATTGGAATGATTCACCAGAACAATGGTCATGTACCGAAAAACGTATTGATTATCATTTCAATAATTACTTATTTGGTAAGAAGCAATTATCAAAATATTTATCTGATGGTGAAAGTTATAACAAAATTACTCAGATGCAGTTATCAACTGAATCCTCTGCAGAACAGACAGATTACGTCGATAGTTTCGTAAATTTAACGCTAGAAATTAGTAGTTCAGAATTACTTGATAATTCTTTAACTGCCTGGGTTAATACAATAGGAACATGGCAAGAGGTAACAGTTGTATTGGTTGAATCACAATTAGACGATTGGCCATATTCAGCAAATTACCGTGTTACATTTCCTAAAGAGGAAACGGCGAGTTTAGTGTCATTAAAGCTTGAATTTGTTGATGGTTCAGATTACTTATCTCTTATACAACCTAATGCTTATTTAGTGGGTGGTTCTAAAGAAGAACTATTAACGCTAGACAATGATAATGATGGTATAAATGATCTAGATGATAATGACCGAGATAATGACGGTATTCCTGATGACATTGAAATATTAAATGGACTTAACCATTTCGATGCCAGTGATGCATCAGGAGATGTTGATGGTGATGGGATGTCAAATATTGATGAATTCCAAGCTGGGCGTTTTATTAGCTATTTAGAGGATGATAGTGACGAAGACGGAGTAGCTGATCACATTGATGCATTTCCAGATGATTCATCAGAAGCTTATGATGCTGATGGAGATGGTATAGGAAATAATGCTGATTTAGATGATGATAATGACGGTGTTGAAGATGAATTTGATATATTCCCTCTTGATCCGAATGAAACTATTGACACCGATGGTGATGGTATAGGCAATAATGCTGATACTGACGATGATAATGATGGTGTTGAAGATGTATT
>JAGSHH010000027.1 GCA_023954655.1 Colwelliaceae bacterium | reverse complement strand
TAGGCGTTATGGGTTTAGCATCAAGAAGATTTAAG
This sequence comes from Colwelliaceae bacterium, assembly GCA_023954655.1. Taxonomy (GTDB): domain Bacteria; phylum Pseudomonadota; class Gammaproteobacteria; order Enterobacterales; family Alteromonadaceae; genus Thalassotalea_H. Next base: position 21,908 of record JAGSHH010000027.1, on the reverse strand, counting down.
AAGCAATAATCAAATCTGTTAAACCATAAAGCACCATTCACTGGTGCTTTTTTATTACCTGAAATTTATTTTACAGCAAAGAAGCATCTAACAATATTTCGGATGTATTAACTACGATTAGTAAAAAGAGCGTTAAAAGGAAAATTATTTGTGACGATAAGGAAATAGGATTGGTGTTATTACTTTAGTCAGCCAAGACTCACGAAGCCTACCTTCGCAGCGTGATTTGCCTCTGATTCTGCTTTAACAACTTCGTTATGTTGCTCTTCAATCATTTTAGATGGAATGTCTAGCGTGGTTGTTTGGCTTTCGTTTGAATTGCTGCTTTTTTTAGCTGCATTTGGGTCGAATTGTTCTACGGTCATATTGCGCTCTGCTAATTTAACATCGTTCAGACGTGTTAAAGCTTCATAATTAGTGGTTTAACTGCCTTTATTGCAAATTCAAGGGTTTGTTAAGGCAATTGTTAATGCGCGGGATTATACAGGAATGTGTTAGTAGGTTAAATGGGGATTGAATGGCTATTATTTTTAAGAGCTTCTTTATGTCTGTGAAACACGAAAAAGGACGTAATTATGATCACATCCAATTTTCACTGATAAGTAAGCAAAACTTAGTTGTATCCTAGTTCATAACTAGAATACGACTCCTCAAAATCTTCTAAACAGACAGATGATGATTCCTTATTTTCATCTTCCTTAACATTGACATTTGTCTCCGTAATAAGCTCTTTTTTATTGTCTTTGTCTTCACTACTGTTTTTATTTTTCATCTTGAACATTCCGAAGTATTGAATTTGTTTATTAAAACACCTGTAGAATATTATACATTATACAATATTGCAAATATTATAGTATTTTCCTTAATTCGAGCTTGATTTAAAGTAATAGGTGTATTTTGATTATTTAAATCAACTTAAAGAACGTCTTTGAACTTAAAAGTCACTCTAAGTCTAAATAAATTGTATTTGAGTAATACTGAAGAGGTTATGAAGCGTTATTGAAATGAGGCAGTGATATTTTTCACGACAAAGCAGCGCTTGAATTGGTTTTGGCTGCACAAGTATACAAAACCTATCTTTCAGCACTATTTGAGTTAACAATATTTTTAGGTGCTTGTGGGTCGAATTGTTCTACGGTCATAAGGCTCTCAACTTACTCTATACGGTGTAACTGGCGCTGTACCTAATAAAGAGTAGTTTCATAAGTGGTGGTTTTAATGCCTTTATTGCAATTTCAATGTCATTGCATAGGTCATTGTTTAATGCGCGGGATTATACAGGAAATAAAAAATAAATTCAGTCGCCAGTTCTGCGTTCTTACAAATGAGTAAAATGCTCTTTTTAATATTAATATTTACCAAATATCAATATTAAACGCGGTTGGTGTTCAAATCACTAACCGCGTTATTTGTACTATTTACTGATGATGGAAATATTGTTTTGCCCTTGAAATGGCTTTAATTCTCCTGAAACTTCAACTACTCCACTAAGGGATAACGTGACTTGATCACCATCACCTAAACCTAGACCTAAAGCTTTTAATGCATTGATTAAATGCTGAGTTCTAAATTTCAACGTAAGGTCGTCATATCCATCAGACACTTCATTTTGACATTTATCATTTACCTCTGATAAAGGTTGCCCTAAATCTTTAATAGCACTTTTAGTAGGGCTTACTCCCTGTAAAAATATGCTGTCTAAGCTGACAGTAGATACATCAAAATCTTCACTGCCAAAAATGGTAACAGGAAGAACCCCTTTACTTTTAACATTAACAGGGTTTTTACATGTACCGGGCTTTATATCAATAAACACTAGTTGATTATCAGACTGACAATTTTGTTGAGTCACTCTGATATCAATAGTTGTTCCACCAGATTGCTTAACACCATTAGCGACAATTTGAATAGTATTTTCTGTATCACTTTCCAACTCAACATTGTAACTAAAACTCACTTCATTTAAGTCATTAGAATTGTTGGTTAAAGTAAATGGAATAGATATCCCATTTATCATAATGCTGTCAATTCCTTGGGAATCAGTCGCCGTACCGTTTATTTCGACAAAGTCGTCGCAAGTAACTGTACCATCGATAACATCAAGCAACCTAATGAGAGGACTGCTGTTTCCACCTATAACAATTGATTCTCCCCCTTCAACCGTAACTTCCGTCGATCCAAACTCGACCTCAGAGTCGTTAACTCTAGCAAATGCTTCTATTAGATAATCACCGGGCTCGAGTAATGTAACTTTTGCCTTTCCTAATGTAGTTTTATCGGCAGAACCATAGCCTTGAGCAATACTGTTAATAGAATGTAGACGTGTAACTTTTAAATAAGGGTGGCTTAGTTCTTCTTCATTAGCAACAGAGAATAAGTACTCAATAGTACTAGTATTATATTCGACTTCGAATTCATCAAAGTTCTCCCCTCCCAATACATCTATTTGCCCATCGGGACTTCGATACTCCTGCCATATGAGAGAATTCAGTGAATTATCAACCTCCTGTTCATAGTTAAACCATAGGGTCAAACGGTTATCTCTTTGCCATTTACCTGGTGGCAAAACGTATATGAACCTGCCTGTATCAGATGAAATATCACTATGACTGAGCCCCCCAGGAGAGCCATTAGCCCTAATTCTCCCTTGAGAAAATTGCGTATTCGCACCAACTAAAGTTAATTTACCTGGCATTAAGCTAGGTTCAATGACAAAATCACTGACGATCAACTCATCTTGTTGAACATCAAAACTCTCCGGCCATCCTGCATACACAAGCCCTGTTAAGTTACTTAATTCAGCACTTGGCAAATAAAAGTTAAATATGGATGTGAGATTCCATACACCTTGATCCACCGGTAAATTAAATACGTTTTCAATGGTATTGGCTGTTGACGTTCTTGTGCCGCGTGGAAGTGGCGCAGGAGCTTGCCCAAAAACTTCTGAGCTAATGAGTTCCACCCCAGATAATTGGCTATTACCTGAAATAGATGCAGAATCATAATTGAGTAGGTAATCACGTAAGATTTCTTGACCAACACTTGGAGTAATGACATCAGTATCATTGATATTGTAATTAAATCCGTTTAGGGAAACCTGGGCGCGAACGTTATAATATTGATTTTCAGGTGCGACAAGTATTTTGTATGGAATACCAATTAAACCATTGATATTTTGTTCAGACACTACTGTTTCTGACTGATGAGGCCATGGTTCGTCTTCAAATTCTGGTACATTCAGCCATGCACCAATTCGGTATGCTAGGCTAAGAGTGAAATCATCTCCAGTAGAAATAGTCCCTGTGATTTCAACTGGTGTCATACTGATATCCCTAACTTCAGCACCATCAACAGATACAAAGACAGGGGCTGAAGGTGGAATAAGCACTTTAATAAAATCCTCTGAAACTAGGTACGCTTCTGCCATTAAATAGTACTCGTTATCACCTTCCAGTGTTAACTCATAATCTATTGAGTTAGCCCCCTCTAGAACGTTAACCGTTACGGCACTAGAGAACACTTTATTAGTGTCGATTGCTTTAACAGTAACTTTATTAATTGTGTAACCGTTTAGTGAAACAGAGCCTGAAATAGTACCGGGATTAAGTACAGCTTCATTATCTTGAGCTACAGTAACAGGTGATAGGAATAGCAGATAAAGTAGACAAAATCTTCGTATTGATTTTCCAATTTTCATTTTTCTCTCCTTGAGCAACTTTGTAGAAAAGAGCTCGAATAAGTGAACATTTAGATACTTTGGTTCTGCAAAGCACTACGACAAATGTACTACCACGTAACGAGATAGAATCTACTTAACTGTAGACAATATGCAGTAGATAGCGAGTTAAGTTCATAGATAATTGGACAACTAAAGAACAATGATTTGATTTATATACATATTAAATTCAAGAACGGAGGGGGATATTTCACGACGGCAGACATTATAAGAAGTACTGTCAATTATGGCTCAGGACACCAAACACATTACTGAGCAAGCAACTCAATATTTGTCGAGATAGATTGTTGTTAACTTAAAAAATCAACATGGAATAATGAAGTTTGAGATTATCACAATTCCTAGTGTAAGTAGTTGAAAAGTCTATGTATCGGTCAATTAAATGATTTTCATTTTTTTATCCATAATGTTAACTTTTCTAATACAGTTTTTGGCTCTATAGGTTTAGTTAGATAATCATCCATTCCTGCGTCAATACATTTTTGTTTATCTCCTTGCATTGCATTAGCTGTCATTGCGATTATCGGAATTAGCATATTTTCGACTCCTGCATCGCCAGCTCTAATTTTTTGAGTTGCTTCATAACCATCCATTTCAGGCATTTGACAATCCATAATGACAATACTATAAGGTTGAGATGCTTCTTTTAAGCTAGTTATTGCTTCAATTCCATTAACGGCTACATCAGCATTTAATCCAATGTTTTTTAGTACACTCAACGCTACAATTTGGTTTACCCTATTATCTTCAACAAGTAACACACGAGTATTTTTAGGCCAACGTAGGTTTTGTTCAACGGTGTCCAATTTTTCTATAATTTTATTGCTATTTTTATTATTAGAAATTTCTGACTCTTTATTAATGACAGATAAAGCTTTAAATAGGTCTTTAGTAGTTGCTGGTTTTGGGAAAAAAGCGTCAACACCTATTTCAATATAGTGTTTAGTATCATCTTGTTCATCCATTGGCGTCATCAGAATTAATTTCATCGTATTATAAGCTTCAAATGAACGAATTTTTTTGGCCAATGAATTTAGCGCTATATCTTTCATTCTCCCATCAAGGAACGCTAAATCAAATTTTGGAATGGTTCCAGATAAAAAACTCTCATGGCAATTTTTCAATGCTTCTTCACTGTTTTTAGCTTCTATAACAGTACTACCCCAAGATTCAAACTGCTTACGCAATACTTCTCGGTTAGATTTGTTATCGTCAATAACTAAAACATTTAATTTAGTGCAATTGACTGGAGGAGACACCTCTTGAAAACATTCACTTTTTTCAACTAAAAAAGTTATTTCAAAACAACTACCAGAACCTACTTCGCTGGTAACAGAAACATCTCCATTTAGCAGTTTGCATATTTTTTTTGTAATCGTTAAACCTAATCCTGTACCTCCATACTTTCTAGTTGTTGAAGCATCAACTTGGCTAAAAGCATTAAAAAGAAGAGAAATTTTATCATCTGAAATTCCGATACCCGTATCTTGAATTTGGCAGCTAAAGTTGATATAGCCATCTTTTTCCCCAGGTTCGAGTTTAGCCTTAATAAGTATTTCACCATGTTCAGTGAATTTAACAGCATTGCTCAAAATATTAGTAATAATTTGTCGTATGCGACCTGGATCAGATTTGATTGAAGACAAACGAACATCAGTTAAATCAAGGATAATTTCAACACCCTTATCTTGGGCTGATAGAGCAAAGGATTCTACAAGCTTTCCTAATAGATTACGTAAATTAAAGTCTATGTACTCTAATTCTAATTTTCCAGCTTCAATCTTAGAGAAATCAAGAATATCATTAATTAGCGTCAATAATGAGTTAGCACTAGAATATGCAATTCCTACCCGATGACCTTGTTCGGTTGTTAAGTCACTATTTTTCAGTAAATCAAGCATACCTAGCACACCATTCATTGGTGTCCTTATTTCATGACTCATGTTTGCTAAAAATTCTGATTTAAGTTTTGTCGCTTCTTCTGCCTTTTTCAACGCATCCGTAAGATCCATTGCTTGTGTTTTTAATGAAGCTGTTTTTTCAGTAACTTGTTCTTCTAGCTCTAAAACAAATTGCTTTTGCCTCATGATTTCGCTTTTCTGTATTCGTGTTCTTAAATAGATTGAAGTAAATACAGCAAGTATAATTACGAATGTGTACAGAACATATGCCCACCAAGTTTTCCAAGGTGGTGGTGATACATTCAAATTGATTGACAATAAATTTTCGCCCCACTGGCCACTACTATTACTTGCTTTGACTAGAAATTTATAACTGCCTCCATCTAAATTAGTGAATGACGCGATATTTCTGTTACCAATTTCAATCCAATTGTCATCATAACCTTCAAGTTTATAGGCATACTGATGTTTGGAAGGAGAAATGAAATCTAATACTGAAAATTCAAATGAGAAAAAATAATCAAGATAAGAAAGGGTAATATCAGTCACATAAGAATAAGGTTTATCAAGCTTTACTTGCTGCCCCATTTTATTAAAGCCTGTTAAGACTAAATTAAACTCACTATGGACTGTTGCAATAGATGAAGTGTTAAAAAATTCAATACCTCTTTGACTGCTAGTAAATAGTGTCTCATCACCTCCTTCTACTAAGCTATTTGCATAATAGTTTAAACCTGATAAACCATTTTGATTATCATAATTAGTTACTTCACCTGTGATTGGGTTTAGCTTTGATATGCCTTTGTTTGTCGTTAACCATAAATTACCTTGTTTATCATCTGCAACGGCTCTAATTAGTGAAGTGGGTAACCCATTTTGAGCATTGAAATGCTTAAAATCATTCGTTTTAGGTTGAAATAAATTTAGGCCCTTTTGAGTTGCTATCCAGATTTTTCCATTTCGGCATTGGTGTACATCCTGAATTATGATGCCTAATAGACTACCAGGTATATTTTTATCATTTTTGTACGTAATAAATCGTTGATTATTTTCTTGCCAAAGGTTTACACCGTCACCGGTTCCCACCCACATATTTTGTGCATTATCTTTAAATATCTCTAACACTTCTGGATGTGATAACCCTAAAGACTTATCTATATGTTTAAACTTTTTAGTGGTTGGATCATAATGATAAATACCGTTTTTATATGTGCCTATCCAAAGTTTTCCATGTTTATCCATACTTAAAGCGCGTAGCTCTCTAAATTGCATAAAGTTTGATTCAGATTTAGGATAGGTAATCAATTCTACTTGTTTAGTTTCTAAATCAAATTTAGCTAAACCTTCATCCTGTGCAACCCATAATTTTTTATCATCAAGGTAGAGAATAGGTTTCTCTAATAACCTATTCCTCGAATAACCACTTTCGTCGCTAAAGATCGGTTTGGATAATGGTTCAAGCTTTTGGGAAGATACATGCCATTTGTATAAATGAGACGATGAAGACATAATAAAAATGTCACCGTTTTCATCTGTGGCAATTCCATTTGGCGCTATTAATTCAGGGCTATTAATTGATTTAAACTTGCGATTTGGTATCAATTTATAAATGCCATGTACTTCGCTAGTTACCCATATTGTTCTTGAACTATCTTCAAAAATTATTCTCAAGCCATTGTCATTTTCAAGGGCTATTTTTTTAATGTCATTGTTTGAATTAGACTTTCTAAAAAGCCCTTTACTCGTGACGAACCAAATAAAGCCCTCATGATCCTCAATCATAGAGTTTACTTGACCTAAATATTCATCATCGAACGTTCTTAATTGAGCGAAGGCACCACTTTGTTTGTCAAAAAGAAATGGACCTTGTTGAGTACCAACATATATTTTATTTTTAGAAGTAAGCAATATGCTTCGAATTTCATTTGCACCGGTTGGCGTATCGTTATTTGAATCAGGAAAATAGTGGGTAAAAGTTTCTTTTCTCTTATCATATAAGTTAAGACCAAAGCTAGTTGCAACCCAAAGGCTATGACTATCATTTTCTTCAATATCCCATATCCTATTGTGAGATAAACCATCTACTTTTTTTATATGTTCAAAACGATTATTACCGAGATATCGACTTAAACCTTGATCATATGATCCTAACCAAATGGAGTCTGATTGATCATGAAATAATGACTGTATTCTTGTAGAAGAAATTGAATCTTTTCGTTGGGGATCATGAATAAAGTTCTCAAATTGACCTGTTTTAGGATCATATAGGTTGGCACCTCCTCCCCAAGTTCCAACCCATATTTTTCCATCACGGTCTAGCATTAGATTTCCAGCATCATTATGCGATAAACCGTTTATAACCGTATTATCATATTCAAATAAGGTGACTTTTCGGCCGTCATAACGCATCAAGCCATTCTCAGCAGTACCGAACCACAGTAAACCCTGTTTATCTTGAATAATTGAATAAATCTCAGAAGAAACAAAACCATCTTCCGCGGTTAACTTTTTTACAGAATATTCATTTAAGAGCTTTGAAGGCTGTTCATCACTATATACAGGGGTGACAATGGCAAAAGAGAAAATCAAAAAACAAACTAAACGATTAGAAAAAAATAAGTTAATAATCATAAACTTCAATAACATCGTAGCTCAAAAGGGTAACAAAAAAATAACTAACTATAACTCTAGTTTATTTTGTAAATGATATCTATGCTGAACAATCCTAAAAGTAATAATCTTACCTAAACAGAGTGAAAACTTTGTTGGTTGAAATACACTTTCATCTCCCTATTAATTTAAAGGATTTGATGAAGAGCTTAATAATTTTTATTTTTAGTCACAATTCACAGCAATAGAGTAACTAACTTTCAAATGAATTAAAGAAAATTTAGCCTTCCTTGTAAAAGACAAGTAAACCTCAAGTTAGCGGTAATTAATAAATTTCATTAGTATTTCAATAAGGAGCTCTTTATCGACGGGTTTGCTTAAGTAATCATTCATTCCTACGTCTAAACATTTTTGTTTTTCTGTCGTTAATGCATGTGCGGTTAAAGCGACTATAACTAATGATTTATTATCTAATCCAGCTTCCCCTTCCCTAATGGCTTTAGTGGTTTCGTATCCGTCCATTTCCGGCATTTGGCAATCCATAAAGATTATATCGTAATACTGACCAGCATGAGCGTTCAACTTTTCCAGCGCATCGATACCATTAACGGCTATATCACATTCTAACTCAAATTTCGCCAGCACTCCTTTCATAACCATTTGATTAATACGGTTATCTTCGACTAACAAAATATTTGCTTGTCGATTTTTTTCACTTAAACAATTACTATCTTGTTGTTCATATGTTTTTAAATATGAAGAAGTTACCAATGAACCTTCATCAAGTAATTCTTGACCTTCAATTTCAATAAGCGATAACCCATCGTACAAATCAGACATAGTGACAGGTTTACTGAAAAAGCCATTAATACCGATATCGATCAATTTTTGTTGTTCATTCATTTCACTTAATGAAGTCATTAAAACCAATTTAATATGTTTATACGCTTCTTCATTTCTAATTAATTGACAGAGTTGTAATCCATCCATATTCGGCATATGCATATCAACTAAAGCTAGATTAATTTCGCTACTCTTGGATGCTAAAAGCTTCAATGCGTCTTTAGCACACACAGCTTCACAGGTTGATGCCCCCCAAGACTTAAGTTGCTCTGAAAAAATAGTTCGATTTGTTTTATTATCATCAATGATTAAAGTAGACAAATTACTCATATCTAAAAAAGGTAAATAATGTTTACTTCCTTCGCTTTCAACAACTGGAATGCTTAACGTAAACTCACTGCCTTTATGAGGTTCACTTTCAACGGTAATATCTCCACCAAGTAGAAAGCTTAAATTTTTACATATAGCTAAACCTAAACCTGTTCCCCCATACTTTCGCGTAGTAGATGAATCAACTTGAGAAAAAGACTCAAATAATTGCGCTAATTTTTCTTCAGGGATACCAATACCAGTATCTTTAACCTGGCATTTCAGGATTAATCCTTTTTCTTTAGAATTTTCAAGCCTCGCCTTACACAACACTTCTCCATTTTGCGTAAACTTTATTGCGTTTCCAAGCAGGTTTACTAATATTTGACGAATTCGTGTTGGATCCCCTTGAATTCTTGATTGTGCTAAGCCACTTACATCTAATATTAACTCAATCCCAACAGTTTCAGCTCGGTAAGCGAATGATTTAACAATACTTTCAAGTAATTCTCTAATATCAAAATCAATATTTTCTATTTCTATTTTTCTAGCTTCAATTTTAGAAAAATCCAAAATATCATTTAATACAGTTAATAATGAATTTGCACTATCTTGCGCAATACCTAACTTTTTATACTGTTCGGGATCTAAATTTGAATCTAAGACAAGACCAAGCATACCTAAGATACCATTCATAGGGGTTCTGATTTCATGACTCATACTCGCTAAAAACTCACTTTTAGCCATATTTGCTTGCTCAGACAATTCTTTTGCATTTATCAAATCAGCTTCCATGTTTTTTCTTGCAGTTACATCTCTAATTGCACAAGCAACAACATTTTCTCCATGCCAAATTATCGGACTTAACATTACTTCAGAATAGAAAAGATTATTCTCTAAATTAATAAGTTGAAACTCTATTAAGTTGTTTTTTAATTTATTAGCTTTTGCTAAAGATTGTTTCACAAAAACGAGACTGTTAACTCCATTAGGTTGTGTTTTTGGAGCTAAGTCAGATATACATTTGTTTATTATTAGGCTTTTGTCTTTTGTTTTAAAAAGTGAACACATCTTCTCATTACAATCAATAATTTTACCTTGATTCAATATAACGATTGCATCCTGAGAACCTTCAAATAAAGCCCTGAAGGTTTTTTCTTGATCTTTTAACTTTATCTCTATAGCTTTTCTTTCTGTGATATCAACTGAAACGCCTAACAAGCCAGTAACTTGACCACTAAAATCTTTAACTGGGATTTTACTGGTCCAATAATCTCTGATTGTTCCATCATACAGAGGTGCTTTTTCTTCAAGTTGTAGTGCTTTACTTTTTTCCATTATTTCTAGGTCAGTAGCAATAAATTTTTCAGCTATTTCATCGGGAAACAAATCAAAATCAGACTTTCCAATAGTCTCTGAAATTGAAATACCTAGAGTAGTTTCCCATGTTTTATTTACTAATTGATAAACACCGTTTAAATCTTTTAAATATACGACTGCAGAAATATTATCTAAAACAATTTGTAATTTACGCTCATTATTAATAAGTTTTTCTTTAGATTTTTCTAAATCATTAGTTCGTTTTATAACTCTAGACTCTAGCGTTTGATTTGCTTTTGCTAAACTTTGATTGGCCTTGTTACTTATAAGAACAATGAGAGTTGAAATAAGTAAACTTATAAATACTAATCCACCTAATACTATATATATTGTATCTCTCGTATTATAAAAAACTTGATAACCTTCAACTAAGTCAATTTCAGTAATTATGGCTGCATTAATAATAGGATCCCATGCCCAACTTCCTATAACCTTGATACCTCTGTAATCTAAATAGCCGTATACGTTATGGCCAATTCTTTCCTTTAAAGCATTTGCAGCCGAAATGGTTAATTCTTCACTATTCAATGGCTTTAAATCTATCGCCAAAATATTTTGAGTCTGAGGTTTTATTATATTTAATTCAATGAGCTCTTCTGAAAACCTCGATTGAGAAATCATTTTTGCATGTTTATCTATTACATAGGTTTCCCCTGATTCCCCTAAACGCCCTAATTGAAGGATTTTAGTAAACTCACCTAAAGGCTCTAATCTTTCAGCTAGAACCGCAAATACTTTACCTTTATCATCATGTAATGGAGTTAAGATAAACATAGTTGAAGGTAAACCTAGGCCACTAATATTGGGCGCCCCTTTAATGGGAACATCAGAAATCATAGGAAGGACAAAAACAGTTTCACCTGATAAAGCTAGATCAAAACTCTCTCGTTTGTCAGTGAAAATTAAATTTTTTAACCCCAGATTGCTATCTCTCATTGAACCCACATTGACTCCTTCAGGAGAGATAATAAAAAAACCTTTATGCTGACCAACCTTCTGTAATCTTGAAAAGACTTTTCGAAGAGCAAATAAAGACTTAGATTTTGAGTAACTTTCTTTCAGGTTTAATAAAGTGATTTGCTCTTTGGCTAATGATTTGACATTAGGTTCAGATGCAATATTCCTAAGCTTTTGTTTTTGATTAGAAACCCATATATTAAGTGCTTCTTGGGTAGTCGTTCTGATGGTATTTAAATTTGACTTCCACTCATTATGAGTAGACTGTAGATTTTTTTCTATAGCCCAGTTTGCTAAAAAGAATGCCATAAAGATAATGACAATATTCAGTAGGATTACCCATTTAATTGTAAAAGTGGGGTTTTCTACTTGTTTGATATCAGTTTTTTCCATTTACTTTCACTATATAGATATTTAATTAAATCGATAAATACTTAGTGCTAACCCTGCTGAATCTTCTATCCTTTTTAATAACTTCTATAACTCATGTTTCTTTCTTCAATATAGGGGTAAAACATGCTTTAGTCATTATTTTTTAAGTATATAAGAAATTTATTGATTAATAATAAAGGCTGAAATAATCCATAAACATAGAGAATGAAATAATTTTTATGGTTGTTCAATTGTTCTACTTTAGCGCGACGATGCATCATTTTGAATCAAATCAATCAACCAACCTCTACAATTAACCTTGTAACACTTTGTTTTTATTAGATTAGAACTCTATGGTCTAATAATTGGATAACCTTCCTTGATTATAAATATTCTATATTTAATTGAATAACAAGGTTTGCTTTTACAATGAAAAACAAAGTTAATATATCTAAAACGACTGATATTATTAAAGTATTACTCGTGGAAAATGATAAAAGTAAAATATCAGAATTCACTTCCGCTTTGGATCAATCAAATTATCACATTTCACAAGTATCCACGTCTGGAATGTCTCTTTTAAGAGAAGTAAATGCTTTTGAACCAGATATGATCATTATAGATATAGAATCACCTGATCGAGATATGCTTGATAGCTTAAACAGAATTTCAAAATCAGCTCCTAAACCTGTCGTTATGTTTTCAGATAGAGAAGATACTGACTTAATTAATGCCTTAGTTAAGTCAGGGGTAACGGCTTATGTTGCAGGTGAAGTTAACCCATCAAGAGTCAAATCCATTTTAGATACCGCAATTGCAAGATTTACTGAATACCAACAATTAAAAAAAGAACTCGAAGTTACCAAACAGAAACTTACCAATCATCGAGTTGTTGAACAGGCAAAACTTTGGCTTATGAAAACTAAAAATCATTCTGAAGAACAGGCATATCAAAGCATTCGTAAAATGGCGATGGATAATAGTCAAAAAATTGAAGATGTCGCAAAAAATATTTTGTCCCTCGCTTCAATGCTGGAGATGTCATCATGAGAAAAATAGAAAAGTTAGAACAACCTCAATTGACTATCGGGTTTATGGAGCTAACAGATTGCGCTCCATTAATTGTTGCCAAAGAACTTGGGCTTTACGAAAAATGGGGATTATCTGTAACCCTAGAAAAACAACATTCATGGGCGACTCTGAGAGATAAATTACATACGGGTTTATTAGATTCTGCACAAATGTTAGTGCCTATGGCTATTGCAAGTAATTTGGGGTTAAATTGCCCTAAAACAGAAGTAGTGGCACCATTCGTATTAAGTAGAAATGGTAATGCAATTACATTATCAGAAAATATCTATCAGGAAATCCTAAGAATTCATAAAAGCAAAGCCTCGAAAATACAATTACCAATACAGGCAGAACATTTAAAACCTATTATTAAAAAATATAAAACTTACGGTAAAAAGCTAAAGTTTGCAGTCGTATTTCCTTATAGTTGTCATTATTATCAGTTAGTTAGCTGGTTAAATTCCAGTGGTATTTCAGAAAAAGAGATTGAAATCATTACAATATCACCAGCAAATATGGTGAGTGCATTAAAAGTGGGTGATATCGATGGTTTTTGTGTCGGTGGCCCTTGGAATGCACAAGCTGTTAGAGATAAAATTGGTTTTACGGGGGTTACTTCTTCAGATATATGGCCAGGAACACCTGAAAAAGTTTTAGCAATGTTAGGTGCTTGGCAATGTAAAAATAAAAGAACAGCACAAGCATTAATTATGGCTTTGTATGAGTCATGTTTATGGCTTCAAAATATTACTCATAGATTTGAAGCTGCTTGCCTTTTATCTAAACCCTGTTATTTAAATACTAAGGTGGAAATAATAGCCCCCTCTTTACTTGGAAGTTGCCTAACGTTTTATAACACTCAACCTAGAGAAGTACCTAGTTATAACCAATTCTCGTTGCCTGACGAGCGTATTGGAAATTGTCCCGATACTATCGATGGAGAAATGCTAGTAAGACATATGTTACAAGCAGAACATGTATCTTCAATTGCTCAACCAGCGCTTCCGCTAAATACTATATTTAGTAGCAGTTTATATCATCAAACCTTGGATCGTCATTTAAATAGCAAAACACTAATGAAAGAAAACCTGCCCAAAACAGGAAATATCAATGAAGCATTAGCACCTCAAACTTTACTTAAAATGAAATAGTTATCGCACCAAAAAACAACACACCGTTCAAACAACGTGCAAAAGAGAGAAAGTAAAAACAAAAAAACAACACAACAAAAACATAAAGAACTGTTTTTGTTAAATAAAAAAATATTGGCACTTATTTCGCTATAGTCCTATTGAACATTAAGTTCATTCTTCTTGATGAAAGAAGATCTTTAATACAAGGCATTATTAGCCTTGTAACAATTTGAATTCGTTAAAACTAATCGCACTGCAACGGCGTAGTCATAAATTAGTTTGGCATTGAAGCCCATCACAACTGAATGATTTATTCAGTATTGTGTTGGGCTTTTTTATTTGGAGAAAAATATGTTTGCTAAACCGTTTAAAAAAATCAATAAAAAATTATGTCATGCATTAATTGCTGGTAGTTACTTAATATCAAGTTCTCTGCTTTCATTAACTGCTCATGCAATTGAACTAGGAGAACCAGAAAAAGACGAATTAACATTCGGCTTCATAAAACTAACAGATATGGCACCAATAGCTATTGCATATGAGAACGGCTATTTTGAAGACGAAGGCTTATATGTCACTATCGAAGCTCAAGCAAATTGGAAAGTATTGCTCGATGGCGTCATTGACGGACGTTTAGACGGCGCGCATATGCTAGCAGGACAACCTATTGCCGCAACAATAGGTTATGGCACTAAGGCTGAAATCATAACTCCTTTTTCAATGGACTTAAATGGTAATGGTATTACTGTTTCTAATGAAATTTGGCAGCAAATGAAACCGAATATTCCTAAAATGGCCGACGGGCGACCAGTTCATCCAATCAAAGCCGATTCTTTAAAACCTGTAATAGAAAAATATATTGCTGCTGGAAAGCCTTTTAATATGGGTATGGTATTTCCTGTATCAACACATAATTACGAATTAAGGTATTGGTTAGCCGCAGGTGGTATTCACCCTGGTTTTTATGCCCCACATAAAGGTGATACATCAGGAAAAATAGATGCTAAAGCATTATTATCTGTTACTCCTCCTCCACAAATGCCTGCAACGTTAGAAGCTGGAACAATATATGGTTATTGCGTAGGTGAACCTTGGAATCAACAAGCTGTATTTAAAGGTATTGGAGTTCCTGTTGTTACAGATTATGAAATCTGGAAAAACAATCCTGAAAAAGTGTTTGGTATTTCTAAAACATTTTCCGAAAAATATCCAAACACTACTGTTAGGTTAACAAGAGCATTAATTCGAGCAGCAAAATGGCTAGATGATAATAATAATGCTAATCGTCCGGCAGCTGTAAAAATTCTTTCGCAATCAAATTATGTGGGTGCAGATTACGATGTAATTGCCAATAGTATGACTGGCACTTTTGAATATGAAAAAGGTGACAAACGTTCAGTACCTGATTTCAACGTATTCTTTCGCCATAATGCGACATTTCCTTATTATTCAGATGCCATTTGGTACTTAACTCAAATGCGTCGCTGGGGACAAATCAGTGAAGACAAACCTGACTCTTGGTACAAAGACATCGCTAAAAAAGTATATCGTCAAGACATCTACATAGCAGCAGCCAAGTCTTTGATAGCTGATAAATTAATTAGTGAAAATGAGTTTCCCAACTTTGAAACAGAAGATGGTTACCGAGGACCTCAAACTCACTTTATCGACAATTTAGTATATGACGGAACTCAACCAAACGCTTATATCAACAAGTTTAAGATTGGCTTAAAAACTGGCGATAAACTGTAAGTAATAACTAAATGATTAACAATAGCTTGCAGGCGAAAGCCTGTAGCTATCAGGAGAAAACGGTGATCACTTCAATGAATAAAATACCCAAAGGACTCTCTATAACACAATGGGTAAAAGCAGGAACATCCATGTTGTCAAAACATTCAAAAACGATCTTATTGCCAATAGTAGGTTTGTCAATTTTTCTATTTCTTTGGATGATTGCAGCTGGAAGTATTAATACTTCTTTAGGAAAATTTCCTGGGCCATCAGCAGTTGGCCAGCAAATGGTGAACTTAGTTAATGAACATAATACAGAACGTGATAAAGCCGATAAATTTTATTTGCGCCAAGAAAAAAGAAATGCAACAAAACTAGCTAAAAATCCAGATTATGTTGCTAAAATACGTAATTACACCGGTAAAGAAACGTTCTTAGACCAAATATTTACAAGCTTAATTACAGTGATGAGTGGCTTTATTCTTGCCGCAATAATTGCAATACCTTTAGGGATATCGATTGGTTTAAATAAAAGCTTAAATGCCGCAATAAATCCAATCATTCAAATATTTAAACCTGTATCACCTCTTGCTTGGCTGCCTTTGGTTACAATGGTTGTAAGTGCTTTATATGTTTCAGATGATCCAATATTCGCCAAGTCGTTTATCAACTCAATGATCACTGTAACGCTTTGTTCAATCTGGCCAATGGTGATTAATACTTCAGTGGGTGTAGCTGCTATAAACCAAGACTGGGTAAATGTCAGTAAAGTATTAAGTTTGCCTCGTTTAACTCATATCAAAAAAATCGTCTTGCCAGCCGCTGTACCTGCCATTTTTACTGGAATGAGAATGTCACTTGGTATTGCCTGGATGGTATTAATTGCTGCAGAAATGCTTGCACAAAATCCCGGCCTTGGAAAGTTTGTTTGGGATGAATTTCAAAATGGTAGCTCTCAATCACTTAGTCGAATCATGACAGCAGTCATTGTCATTGGCTTTATAGGTTTTTTACTTGACCGAATCATGCAAAAAATTCAATTCATAGTTTCTTGGGATAAAGCGAGTGCGGAAAGATAACCGCCATTAAAGTTAAAGGATAGAAAAATGAGCACTATTTTAAATATTAGCAAAATTGATATGGTTTTTCCGACACCTTCAGGAAGCTTTACAGCACTGAAAGAAGTTGATTTACAAATAAAGAAAGGAGAATTTATTTCTCTTATTGGTCACTCTGGCTGTGGTAAGTCAACCGTATTAAATATTGTCGCAGGTTTATGCCAAGCAACTTCTGGAGGAGTACTATTAAATAATAAAGAAGTCTCTGAACCAGGGCCAGAGCGTGCCGTGGTTTTTCAAAACCATTCTTTATTACCTTGGTTAACTGCATATCAAAATGTCGAGCTTGCCGTCAAACAAGTTTTTGCGAACAAAATGGCTGCAAATGAAATGAAGGAGTGGATTGAACATAATTTACGCTTAGTTCATATGGAACATGCGATGCACAAGAGACCAGATGAAATATCAGGTGGCATGAAACAAAGAGTAGGTATAGCAAGAGCATTAGCAATGCAGCCTGAAGTATTGTTGATGGATGAACCTTTTGGTGCTTTAGACGCGTTAACACGTGCACATATGCAAGATAGTTTAATGGAAATTCAAGACGAGCTAAATAATACCGTGATTATGATCACGCATGATGTCGACGAAGCAGTATTACTATCAGACAGAATAATTATGATGACCAATGGTCCAGAAGCAACCATAGGCGAAATTCTTGAAGTTAATTTACCTCGCCCTAGAGATAGAATCGCCTTAGCCAAAGACCCTCAATACAACCATTTACGCGCATCTGTACTTGAATTTTTATATGAGAAACAACGAAAAGTTGAAGATATTTCTACTAAAGAGAACAACTCAAAAAAAACCAAACAACAACGAAAAGCTACCCAAGTAGCATAAAAACTAACGCTATAAATATTAAAAAAATTAAGGAAGTAATAACATGAAAACTAAAAAACTAACGCTCTCAAATCTCGCTTTAACAACCTTGGTTCTATCAAGTTCTAGTACTCTTGCTTCAGAATCCGCTTCAAAAACATCTTTAGACATGAACCTTCGCTATGAAAGTGTCTCACAAGATAACAATTTAAAAGATGCCGATGCCTTAACGTTACGCACTCGCCTAACATATCAATCAAAAAGTTTGAATGGTTTCTCTGGTTTAATAGAATTTGAAGATTCTCGCGTAGTCTCAGGTTTTGACGATTACAATAATGCCGCAGGTAAAAATGGTGGTGTTTATTCAGTGATAGCAGATCCCGAAACCACCGAACTAGATCAAGCATTCGTACAATATAAAAATGATAAATTAGTAGCAAAAATTGGCCGACAAGTGATCACATTAGACGGTCACAGGTTTATTGGTCACGTTGGTTGGAGGCAAGATAGGCAAACATTCGATGCAGCTTCATTTTCTTATTCTGTAAATAAGCAGGTCAAAACAAGTTATTCATATATTACAAAACGTAATCGCATATTTGCTGATATTAAAGATATTGATTCTAACGATCATCTTTTTAATATTTCTTACCAAAGTAGTTTAGGTAAAATCGTTGGTTATAGTTATTTACTCGAAGAAGATAATGCTAATAAGTTAGCTTCTGATACCTTTGGAATTAGTTTATCAGGTAAAAAAGACAAACTCTCTTATTACGCTGAATTTGCCAGCCAAAATAAATCTCAGACGAACTTAAGTGACTTTACTGCAAGCTATACTCACATAACTGCTGGTTATAGCTTTGATAAAGTTACAGCTAAACTTGGTTTAGAAATATTAGGTAGTGATGATGGTATGTATGGTTTCTCCACCCCTTTAGCTACCCTGCATAAGTTTAATGGTTGGAGCGATCAGTTTTTAGGCACACCTAAAGAAGGTTTGGTCGATGTATATGCTTCAATTTCCGGTAAAGCCTTTAGTGGAAAATGGTTATTTGCATATCACGATTTTTCAGCTGATGAAAAATCGAATTCTGTTGACGATTTAGGTAGTGAAATCAATGCTGTTTATACAAAAAAATTAGCTAAAAACTATGTACTAGGTATTAAAGCAGCCATGTATTCTGCAGGAGACATAGGAACAGGAAAAGTTGACACGGACAAGGTTTGGCTCTGGGTTAGTGCAAAGTTCTAAGAGATAATTCACCTTCAATTTCTAAAAATAAGCAAAATGTAATAATTCTTCATTTTGCTTATTTTCCAACTTCCTTTTATTAAGGTAAAAAATAACTGAATTATTCCTGGTTATTTTCTCCTCTTAAAATTATCCGAAAACGATCATTTAGATCCTGATTTGTATGATGTATTTATTAAACAAAAAGTCTACTTAATTTTTGCAGAAAAGTTTTTAGATAAATCACAAATAGATAGTAATTAACAACGGTAAATTTTAGGGAACCTTCTTTAATTTGAATGATAGGATAATGTTCACCAAATGTTAATTTAATGTATACTGCTATTTAATTAATAAGGAGTAGGTGTTCATAGAAAGAACATAAATTATACCAAATTAACTATTTAGGAATTAGGTTTGCGTAACGTTATTACAAGTCCTTTTGCCATATTGTCATTAATTATTACCTTCATACCTTATAGTTTGCTATCTAATACAACTAGTTTAAGTACAACTGGGCTATTAATACTTGCGTTGACTTGCCTACAGTCCATTGCTATCTATTGCATTTTCATTGCTAGAAAAACGACTTTATCAAAATCACTTAAGCTTTTTTGGCAATATTTATTACTAGCAACAATAGGAGGCTTAATTGCAAATATTTCTCATTTTCTATTTCCTTCACTTAACCTTTTTCAAGACTTTTTATCCTTATTTAGTTATTTTTTTATAATTCTCGCCATCGAAACAAATCCACATTTAAATGAAACACCTATCAATAAATATATTGGTGGCCGTATCCCTGCAATTTTTTTCTGTGTGGTGAGTTTTAGCTATTTTGTTATTTTGCCATACGAGTTTTCAGAATTAAGTTACGAAACTCAGCTCCCATCAGTATTTTTCCATTTATTAATCACTGGGTTAATTTGCGTTCGCCTGATCATTTGCTTTGGAATGGCAAACTTAAAGTATTGGCGTTATGTCTACGGTTTTTTATTCCTAGGAGCTTTGGCCATATTCTTAGTAAATATCAGTGACTTTCTTCAAATAAATAATCAAGAAGAATTACTCTCCAGCCATAATGCCTTGATGCAATTATTTCCGTACTTCGCATTGATAATGTCAGCTAAAATTTCAATACAGCAGTTAAATCCGCCAATTTCTAAACAATACGAAACACATGCAGAGTTATACACTTTGTTGTTAGTTATCTGCCTTTTATTTTTGCATTTTATAGGCATAGAATATCGACTACTTTACAACACTCCAAGTTATTGGCAATCCGTCGTAATTTTCGGCACATTATTCTCGTCAACATTATTTATTAGCTTTTTAACCTTAAAAAAAAGAAAGGTTTACAATCTATTAAAACAAAATTACCAACATGCAATAAGCACCCAAGACTCATTGCGGTCACATAATAAAGAACTAAATAAATCGTTGATTTATAGTGAAAATAAAGCAATAGTCAACACTTCTAACAATGCAATTTTAACCGTATCTACCATAGGAAAAATTTTATCGGCTAACCCTTCTGCAGTGCAAGTATTTCAATTTTTAGAGCAAGATTTAGTAGGAGCTAATGTAAGCTCTTTATTTTCTCAAGAAGACAAGATGCATTACTTTTTCGAATACAACAGTAATGTTTTTGCCTTACAAAGAAAAGACAAAGGACTCTCATTAGAATGCAAAGCTATTCGTTCGGACCAAAGTGAATTTCCTGTTCAAGTGGAACTTCAGTGGGCAGACAGGCAAGAGTCTCCATTGATTGTTATTACTTTTATTAACCTCACTGCTAGAAAACTGGCAGAGCAACAAGCGTTAGAATTAAAAGATAAGTTTATAGCTAATATCTCTCATGAATTTAGAACCCCTTTAACGATAATAAATGGTGTTTTAGATCGCTATTTAGATCACACAGAGTCACCAGAAGAAAGTCAGGAATTAACCACCGCTAAACGAAATGGATTACGTTTGGTGAGAATGGTAGAGCAACTTTTGGAACTTTCAAGGCTCAATGATAATCCAAAATTGTCCTTCGCCACCTATCGCTTGGAAACATTAATGTCAATGCCAAGCGATTCATTCAAACGATTAGCTAAACAAAGTCATTTGTCTTTTCTTATCGATATTCCACCAGATTTATGGCTTGAATGTGATGCCCAAGCATTTGAAAAAATAATATTCAACCTTTTGGCTAATGCAATAAAATATACACCTGCCGGAGGCGAAATTAGCGTTAATGCTTATCAAGAAAAAGATACGATTATTTTAGATGTTATTGATACTGGTATTGGCATCAATAAAGAATCTCAATCTAAGATATTTGAACGATTCCAACGAGCAGAAGATCAAAAGAATCAGTCAATTTTTGGTGTAGGCATAGGTTTGTCGTTGGTGAATGAATTGGTCAAAGCGCATCATTGGCGAATTTCCTTAGCAAGTGAATATAACCAAGGCAGTAAATTCTCGCTATACATCCCTTTGGCAAAACCCGTTGAGGTTGAATCAACCTTGCCTCACCGAATGTCTGAAGAAGAATTATCATCATTATTAATCGAACAAAATTCTACGAGTAATAAAGTTAACAATGATAACCAACAAGTTGTCCTTATCATTGAAGATAATCTAGATATGCAAAGCCATATAAAGCAAGTAGTAGAACAAGCACATCACTGCATGATTGCAAGT